>NZ_DATJYB010000405.1:0-23268 GCF_035499775.1 Mycobacterium sp.
GGCCAGTAGTCCGTCGTGATTGCGTTGGGCGGTGGTGCGGTGATCGCGGCGGACGGCGTCCTGATCGGGTGTGGCATCGACCACGGGGTTTTCGTCTTCGGGGTTGCATGCTCCGGGGGCGGCCAGTTTGGCCAGCATGGCCTCCAGGGCGGCGCGCAGTTGGGGGGTGAGTAGCCCACTGAGGCGGGACATGCCGTCGTGGTCCTGCTTGCCCAGGGTGAGGCCGCGTTTGCGCAGCCGTTCCTGCTCGCGGTAGTCGCCGTCGGGGTGCAGCCAGTCCATGATCCGTTGGGCATATTTCGCCAGCTCGTCGGGGCGATACCCGCCGGCCTTGTCGGCCAGATCGGCGTCGATGGCCTCGCGGGTGCACACGTCCACCTCCACGGGCAGGTGGGCGAGCAGGTTGCGGATCACCTTGACGTGTCCGTCACCGATCACACCCCGGCGTTGGGCGGCCGCGGTGGCGGCCAGTTGCGGCGCCAACGCCTCACCCGTCAATGCCCGGCGCTCCCCGAGGTCTTCGGCGTCGGCGATGCGTTGGCCGGCGTCGGCTTTGGTGATGCGCAGCCGGTTGGCCAGCGCCTCGCGCAGCGTGCCGCCGAGTTCTTCCTTGCCGGCTTGGGCGTGGAGTTCGTTGATCAGGGTGTGCTGGGGGGCGCGCAGCCGGCGCCCCAGGCGTTCCAGGCGCTCCATCGCGCGCAGCCGTTCGGGGGTGGTGAGCACGTCGAAGGTCAACTCGCCCAGGCGGTCCGCGTCGGCGTCCAGCGCGTCGAACACCTCGACGATCTGCTCCCGCGTGCTGGCACCCATACCTCACATTCTAGGAACAGCCACCGACAAGAAACGTCTGTGGCGCAAGAGGTTTCGCAGCTGCGGCGAGCAGACGCAAAAGCACCCGACACACCGACGAAAGAGTGCTTTGCGTTCCCCCGCAAGCGGGAGGTGCCTCCAGCTCGCGCAGTTAGTTCGCCGCAGTGCCGACGATGATGCTGCCGACGCTGCACTCCTGCCGTTCGTCGACCCCGGTGGCCGCGACGAACGCCGCGGTGTCACCGAATCCTTGTGCGCAGGCACCAAGGCCCATCGCGGTCGCGGCCAAGTAGATGGTCTGCATCAGCACGCCGACATCCTTGAGAACGGCGGCGTAGCCGATCTGTTCGTAGGTCCACATGATCCGGCCGCAGCGGGCGGCAATGACGAGGAGCACTTGCGGCTCCGCGCCCCCGGTGAGCGTCGCTGCCGTCGGCTTGATCAGCTGGGCTACCGCCCGCGAGTCCGCGGCGGCTACCGGGCGCAGCGCGTGATCAAACGAATCGTAGTGGTACATGCCAGGTTCGAGCCCGGCGACGTTGCGCACCACCGGGTAGAGCTCGAGTTCGTAGATGCCGCCGCCGGAAGGGTATGGGCGGGAGAGCAGTTCCTCGCCCTGATCGACTGGCTGAGTTCTGCGGGTCCGCGCTGTGCGGTAGAGCAATTCGCCCAGTTGCCCGACGGTGATCGGGTGAGCCTCGTCGAATGTTCTTGTGGAAACCCGATCTTCGAGCACGGCCGTCAGTGTCGGGTCCTGGGCCCGAGAGGCGGTCAGGTCGGGGGTGGTCAGCGCGATCAGCGCACCCGGATAGTTCGGCCGCCGCGCGGGTGGTTGCGGAAATCGGCCCTTGGCCCACTTGGTCGGGCCGAAATGTTCCCAGGTGACGGTGCGCTCACCGAGCGTACTGCGACGGTGAAACCACAGATCCGGTGCGCTCCAGCTCAGCCCCTCGAAGCCGTCGTCCTCGTCGGCGGAAACGAGCATGCCGCACCAGCGCAGGTCCTCGATGAATTGCGCGGCGAGCGCGGTCGACGAAGCTTCGACCCCGTCGAGCAGGACGAGCAGACGTGGGTCATGGATGCGCACGTCGCACCACGCCAGCGGATGCTCGAGGACGAATCCTTCTGAATCCCGGTGCAGTACAGCGAATTTAGACAACACGGCCGATCGCGGCAACGGGGTTGGCCGCACCGGGGGATGGCCGAACGGCAGGATGGAGTACAGATCCTTCCCGGCGTCGCGCACGGTGATCGTCAGCCAGCCGCGCGTGGCAAGACCATTTATCAGGGTCCCGACTTCCGGTGCCGTCTCGGCCACGGCTGCCGGCCCTTGATTCAGCGTCTTGAGTGCCTGTAGCTGACCCGCGGTCAACCCGGTGAGCTTCTCGCTGCGCGGTGGATTCAGCAGCACGGCCCCAGCGGGTGTGGTCAAGCAGGTGACGCCAGGACGGAACGCGAATCTCGTTTGTTCGGGATATCTGTGTTCGGGGTCGGTGACGCCGGTCAACCCGCAGCCCCTTTCGGCTTTGAATGCAATTCAGACAAGCTATTGAGACTAGGGCAGCGACTTTGGACCGCTCTAGATGGGCGGAGACACAAAGACTGGATAGTGCAAATGCGCTTAATTTGGCGGTAACGTGACCGGGTTGAGACACAAATCGGCAACCACACGAGGCACAATTGCACCGTCTGCACCATGGGAAGCGTTACCAACGTGGGGATGTTCCGCCACGTCCCATGGGTTTCGAAGGGGAGGACCCGACCATGACAATGACGATCAAGAACAAGACCATCAAATCCATCGCCACCGGTGTGGCTGCCGTCGGCGCGATCGGAGCCGCCGCCATCGGCGTGGCGTCCGTCGCCTCCGCGCAGGGACTGCCGAACCCACAACAGCTGTCCGTTCTTTGCGCCCAAGCCACCGATCCCAACGTGCCCGCCGCGGCCAAGAACAATCTCGTCGAAAACGGCATCAACCCGACTGAAGCCCGTGACGCCGACCACGACCTGCACAAGGCCGCTCGCGACGGGAAGTTTCCCCAGACGTTCACCGTGACCAATATTGCGCCGGCCGGTCCGAATGCGGCTCAGGCCGACGTGGCCATCGCGGGTCCGAAGCTGGCCGGGCCGGTCACCAAGCACCTGATGTTCATCGACCAAGGTGGCAACTGGGTGCTGCAGCACGACTCCGCGTTCGCCCTGCTGCAGGCAGCGACCAGCTAACCCGTCACTGCGGACAAGTCGATCCGGGCAATGCGCGCCTGGTCGGCCAGGACGTCGATCGCGGCAATCCGGCCGTCTCGCACCACGAACCCCATGATTGCCGTCGCTCGCCCGGCGACGAAGATCACCGCACCGGCGGCGCCGTTGATTACCGCGGCGCGCACCTCACGGTCGGGTCCGGCGTAACTGCGTGCCAGCTTGGCCACCGTGGACGCGCCCTCGGCGCGGAACCCATCGGCATGCGGCCCGAAGTCGCCGCGCAACGACACGTCGGGGTCCAGCACCGACACCAGCCGGTCGAAGTCGCCGGCGCGTCCGGCCGCGAAGAACGCGTCGACCGCCTCGCGTTGCGCGGCGACATCGCCGTCGGGAACCGGATCCGCCTGCCGGATGCGCCGGCGGGCGCGGCTGGCCAGCTTGCGGGTGGCCTCGGGTGACCGGTCGACGATCGGCGCGATCTGGTCGAACGGCACCGCGAAGACGTCGTGTAGGACGAACGCCAGCCGTTCGGACGGCGACAACGTGTCCAGCACCACGAACAGCGCCATGCCCACCGCGTCCGCCAGCATCGCGCGGTGTGCCGGGTCGAATTCGTCATCCGCATCCACGATCGGGTCCGGCAAGTGCGCAATCAGCTGCTCCCGGGAGCGGCGCTCGCGCAGCGTGTTCAGGCAGATGCGGGCGACCACGGTGGTCAGCCACGCGTCGAGGTTGTCGATCTCGTCGGTGCCGCGGCTGAGCCGCAGCCACGCCTCCTGCACGGCGTCCTCGGCGTCGTCGACCGAACCCAGCATCCGATAGGCGACGGCGCCCAGCTGCGGCCGCGCCGCCTGGAACCGGGCGGTTAACCCGGTACCGCCAGTCATGCGCCCGCGTCGGCCACCGCGCAGACCGCGCCGTCGGAAAAACCGGACGACCCGATCTCGAGTGCCACATTGAGCCGGCCACGCAGGTTGCCCAGCGTGATGACGTGGGTGAGTCCGACCAGTGCGGCGGTGTCGAAGTGGGCGCTCAGCGCGTCGAAAAGCTCGTCGCTCACCACGACCGGCGTGCGGCTGACCGCGGTGGCGTAATCCAGGATCAGCTTGTCGACCTCGGAGAAGCACGACGCGTTCTGGTAATCGGCCATCGCGAGCAGCTCTTCGTCCGAGATCCCCCAAGTGCGGGCGATCGCCGAACCCAGGTCGGTGCAATACATGCAGCGGACGGTCATCGCCGACTTCAGCTCGGCCAGTGCGCGGTGGCGCGGACTGAGCACATCCAGTTTCGACTCTGCCTGTTCCAGCCGGCCGTAGGCGTTGAGCAACCTCGGGATGTGCGCGTAGATCCGCAGCGGTTCGAGCATCGCCACGTTGTCCAAGGTCGCGATTCCGGCCATTTTCGCCAGCTTGCGCTTGGTGATGAAGAGGGCGATCTTGGCGCTCAGACCGGCGTCGCGGTCCGAGACTCCGTTGAGGCGGGGCATGGCGTCCTCCGGAAGGTTCGGGTGGTCCTGACCAAGTCGACACCCGGCGCCACCCAGATGTGACCGTTACGTCTGCTCGCCCAGCGGAATGTCCATGTCGAACACCCGCGCATGCAGCACGGTGCGATTACGCAGCGCGGCGCGCACGGCCCGGTGCAGGCCGTCCTCGAGATAGGTGATGCCCCGCCACTTCACCGCGTGCGGGAAAAGGTCGCCATAGAAAGTGGAGTCCTCGGAGAGCAACCGGTCCAGCGCAAGCACGGTCGTCGTGGTGACCAATTCGTCGAGCCGGATCTGCTGCGGCGGTATCT
This sequence comes from Mycobacterium sp., assembly GCF_035499775.1. Taxonomy (GTDB): domain Bacteria; phylum Actinomycetota; class Actinomycetes; order Mycobacteriales; family Mycobacteriaceae; genus Mycobacterium. The sequence goes on from NZ_DATJYB010000405.1 coordinate 4,810, forward strand.
GCGCCCAGTCTCGGTAGGACAGCCCATGCTCGGGGTACGGCTTGCCATCCCGAACGCCCTTGAAGATCACGCGTTGGTCCGGCCCGACGAAACCATGGTGGACAGGCTAACCGGAAACCTAGGGCCCTCGCGAACAGACGCAAAAACCCCTGGCACGCCGACGAAAAGGGGGCTGTTGCGTCTGCTCGCCCGGTTGGTGGTGAGGTCGGCGGCTCGCGAGCCCGTAAAATGAACCGGTCTGGGCCGGTCTAGCAGCTGCCGAGGAGGTGACCGCCGATGGGAAGCGCCGACGATCGTCGCTTCGAGGTGCTGCGCGCCATCGTCGCCGACTTCGTCGCCACCAAGGAACCGATCGGTTCGAAGTCCCTGGTGGACCGGCACAACCTGGGCGTCTCCAGCGCCACCATCCGCAACGACATGGCCGTGCTCGAGGCCGAGGGGTACATCACCCAGCCGCACACCAGCTCGGGACGGGTGCCCACCGAGAAGGGCTACCGCGAGTTCGTCGACCGGCTGGAAGACGTCAAGCCGCTCTCGTCGGCCGAGCGGCGTGCGATTCAGGGCTTCCTGGAATCCGGCGTCGACCTCGACGACGTGCTGCGCCGAGCGGTACGGCTGCTGGCCCAGTTGACCCGCCAGGTGGCGGTTGTCCAGTACCCGACGTTGTCGACGTCGACCGTCCGTCATCTCGAGGTCATCGCGCTGACGCCCGCCCGGCTGCTGATGGTGGTGATCACCGAGTCCGGCCGGGTGGATCAGCGCATCGTCGAACTCGGCGACGTGATCGACGATCACCAGCTTTCGCAGTTGCGGGAAATGCTCGGCCAGGCGCTGGAGGGCAAGAAACTCTCCGCGGCGTCGATCGCCGTTTCCGAGCTCGCGGGCCAACTCCGCGGCGCCGGCCGGTTGGGCGACGCCGTCGGGCGTGCGGCGACCGTTTTGCTGGAATCGCTGGTGGAGCACACCGATGAACGCTTGCTGATGGGCGGCACCGCCAACCTGACCCGCAACGCCGCCGACTTCGGTGGTTCGTTGCGGTCGATCCTGGAAGCACTCGAGGAGCAGGTCGTGGTGCTGCGGCTGCTGGCCGCCCAGCAGGAGGCCGGCAAGGTGACGGTCCGCATCGGTCATGAGACGGCGGCCGAGCAGATCGTGGGCACCTCGATGGTGTCCACCGCCTACGGAACCCAGGACACCGTGTACGGCGGAATGGGTGTGCTGGGGCCTACTCGGATGGACTATCCGGGAACTATCGCCAGCGTTGCCGCGGTTGCTCTTTATATTGGCGAAGTTCTGGGTGCGCGATGATCGCGCGCCCACTGCAGAATTTGTACAGCGCCGCATAACGCGCGGCACCAGACCCCCGCATAGGAGAATCAGGCGTGGCACGCGATTACTACGGGTTGCTCGGGCTGAGCAGGAACGCCAGCGATGCCGACATCAAGCGCGCCTATCGCAAACTGGCGCGCGAACTGCATCCCGACATCAATCCCGATCAGGCCGCGCAGGCGAAATTCCAGGAGATCAGCGTCGCGTACGAAGTGCTGAGCGATCCGGAGAAACGCCGGATCGTCGATTTGGGCGGGGATCCGATGGAAAACGTCGGCGCTTCGGCGGGAGGGTTCGGTGGCTTCGGCGGCCTGAGTGACGTTTTCGAGGCGTTCTTCGGCGGTGGCTTCGGGGGAACTACGGCATCACGCGGTCCTATCGGCCGGGTCCGGCCGGGTTCGGATTCGCTGCTGCGGCTGCGGCTCGATCTCGAAGAGTGTGCGAGCGGTGTCACCAAGCAGGTCACGGTGGACACCGCGGTGTTGTGCGACCGGTGTCAGGGCAAGGGCACCAACGGCGACTCCGCACCGATACCCTGCGACACCTGTGGTGGTCGCGGTGAGGTGCAGAGCGTGCAACGTTCGCTGCTGGGTCAGGTGGTGACGTCGCGGCCGTGCCCGACCTGCCGCGGCGTCGGCGTGGTCATCCCCGATCCGTGCCACCAGTGCGTCGGCGACGGCCGGGTGCGGGCCCGTCGGGAGATCAGCGTCAAGATTCCGGCCGGCGTCATCGACGGGAACCGAGTCCGGCTCGCCGCACAGGGTGAGGTCGGACCCGGGGGAGGGCCGGCGGGTGACCTCTATGTCGAGGTCCACGAGCAAGCCCATGACATCTTCGTCCGCGACGGTAACGACCTGCACTGCACGGTTTCGGTGCCGATGGTCGACGCTGCGTTGGGCGTCACGGTCACCCTGGACGCCATCCTGGACGGCATGAGCGAGATCACCGTCCCGGCGGGCACGCAGCCGGGTTCGGTCATCACGCTGCGTGGCCACGGGATGCCGGTGCTGCGCTCCGCCAACCGGGGCAATCTGCACGTCCACGTCGACGTGGTAGTCCCGACCCGGCTGGATCACCACGACGCCGAGCTGCTGCGCGAGTTCAAGAACCGCCGCAACCGGGACGTGGCCGAGGTCCGCTCCACACACAGTGCCGGTGGCGGACTGTTCAGCCGGCTACGTGAGACGTTCACCGGGCGCTAGTTCGGGCATTCAGGGGTCGCGCACATGGTGGCGACGCTGTTCTACGTCGATGCACTGCCCGAAACCGGCGGGCTCGCGGTCGTCACCGGCGACGAAGGGTTTCACGCCGCCACGGTGCGCAGGATCCGTCCCGGCGAGCAACTGATGCTCGGCGACGGCGCGGGTGGCCTCGCCCGATGTCTGGTCGAGCAGGCCGGGCGCGACGGGCTGGGTGCCCGGGTGCTGGAGCGGTGGAGCGTTGCGCCCGCGCAGCCGCCGGTGACGGTGGTGCAGGCGCTGCCCAAGTCCGAGCGCTCCGAGCTGGCGATCGAATTGGCCACCGAGGCCGGTGCCGATGCGTTCGTGGCCTGGCAGGCGGCCCGCTGTGTGGCCAGTTGGGACGGCGCCCGGGTGGACAAGGGTCTGCGCCGGTGGCGCGCCGTCGCCCGCTCGGCGGCCCGGCAATCCCGTCGGGCGCACATCCCACCCGTGGACGGCGTGCTGTCGACCGCGGCGCTGACGGCACGGATCCATGACGAGGTGGCCGCCGGCGCGGTGGTGCTGGCCCTGCATGAGTCGGCCACCGATCGGCTTGCGGATGTGGCTGTGGCGCAAGCAAACTCGCTTATGCTGCTGGTCGGTCCGGAAGGCGGTATCGCCCCGGACGAGCTCGCCGCTTTGACCGGCGCAGGCGCCGCTGCGGTACGGCTCGGTCCGACCGTGCTGCGTACGTCGAGCGCGGGCGCGGTTGCGCTGGGCGCGCTGGGTGTGCTTACTGAGCGATGGGATCAGCGCGGTGGTGAGGAAGGGAGCATTCCAGATGAGTAGCCGTAGGCCGGATTTGAGTGCGATTTTCGACGAGCACGTCGCCCACGAGTTCGTCGGCAAGGACGTCGCCGCGACCATGACGACGATGACCGCCGACCCCTTCGTCAACCACGTGCCCACCATGATGGGCGGGGTCGGCGCCGACGGGGTCGCCGACTTCTACGCGAACTACTTCGTCGGGCACTGGCCCGCCGACACCGAGATCATTCCGGTCTGTCGCACCGTCGGGAGAGACCGCGTGGTCGACGAGATGGTGATGTCGTTCACGCACGACATCCCGATGCCGACGTTCCTGCCCGGAGTCGCGCCCACCGGGCGCGCGGTGCTGCTGCCGGTCGTGGTCGTGATGGGCTTCGATGGCGAGAAGGTGGCCTACGAACGGATCTACTGGGATCAGGCGTCGGCGCTGGTGCAGATTGGACTCCTGGACGAGGAGTCGCTGCCCGTGACCGGCGTTGCCCAGGCGCACAAGGTGCTCGACAAGGACCTGCCGGCCAACACGGTGTTAAGCCGCTGAGATGCGCGCCCGCAACTCGTCGACGCCGCTGCCGCTGAGCTGATCCAGCGCCCACGGGCGCCCGGCCAGCACCGACGCCAGTTGGGCGGCTCCGCCGGCGACGTCGCGCCCACCGGAGCCGTGGGCCCAATCCGCGTCGGTGGCACGCAGATTCAGCCCCCGTGCCCATGCCGCCGCCGGTACGAACGGATTCGGAACGCGCACTTGGGTGTTCAGCACGGCGACCAAAGCCGCGACCTCGGCGGCGGGCCACCGGCCCAGGGGCAACGCGATGTCGAGTTCGTGAATAACATGGTCGCCCAACAATAATCGCCGGGGAAACACCCGGCCGATGCCCCGAGGCCGCACGGTCAGCGCGGCGAATTCCGCGATCAGCTCGGCCGGACTGCTCCGTTCTGCCAAGTCGGCGGCCAGCGCCCGGTTGGCGCGGTCGAAGGATCCGCGATGCCTGGCCAACCCGATTGCCAGCGCCGCCGGCGACGCCCGGTATCCCAGGACGAGGTGGGCCAGCACTTGATGGTTGGTCCACTCGGTGCACAGGCTTGGTCGCGACCAGTCTCTGTCGGTCAGGCCGCCGGCGAATTCGACGAAACGGATGTCGTTGTCGTGCAGCAGGTTCCGTGGCTCAGACATAAAGATGCTCCCGCAGGAAGTCCGTCTGGTCGGCCAGCAGATCGGCGAGAAGAGGTGGGTGGTAGATCGCGAAATGGTCGCCGTCGTAGTGCCGCGCCATGCCGCGGGGCGCGCGCCGGGCGACATCCTCGGCATGCAGCGGATCCATCAGCGTCTCGCGCCGCGATACGCAGACCAGCAGCGGTGCTGTGATCCGGCGTGCCGCCCGTTTGGCGCTCGTCACTGCGATGCCGGCGACGCACGCCGCCGCGATGCGGTTGTCGAACGACCCGCCGGGGTCCACGGTGGAATTCCAGCCCTCCTCGGCTCCGGCCACGGTCACCGCCGCCAGCCGGCCCGGTTGCCCGACGATGGGGATATAGCGTCGTCCGCGCCCGACGGCGGCGCATACGGCGTCCTCGACCATCGCCGGCCCGACCCGCAGCGTCGCGCGCAGCCCGATCCGGCGCAGCGCGGCCGGGCCGTCGACGATGGGGCACTGCACCACCACCGCCGCGAGTTCGTGCCGGTCGGCGGCGATGCGCAGGACGTGCATCGCGCCGAGGCTGGTGCCCCACAACGCAATGCGGCCGCGGTCGATGTCGGGCAATTCGTGGACGAAATCCAGCGCCGAAGCGATGTCCTGGCGATGCCGGCGCAGGCTGAGCCGTTGCCGCGGGGTGCCCTCGGAGCTGCCCAGGTGCCGGTAGTCGAATGCGAGTGTGGCGATGCCCGCCCCTGCGAAGTGCTGCTCATAGCGGGGCAAGGACATGGTGTGGTTGGCGCCGAGTCCGTGCGCGAGGACGACGACCGGATGCGGGCCCGGTGTCGTCGGTCGGGTTAACCAGGCGGTGCAGCGGGTGCCGTGCGACATGAATGTGGCGGTGATCGTGTCGGCCATGTGTTCCTCTCAATACGTACGCTGTACGTGTTGTATCTTACGTACGATGTACGTGTCAACTGAGTGAGAGGAGCGCCGTGCGGGCACGCTTCACGGTTTCGGACATTGCCGCGACCGCGCTGGAGATCGTCGACCGCGACGGTCTGGGCGGGCTGAGCATGCGATCGCTGGCCGCGGCCCTGGGAACTGGCCCGATGACGCTCTACAACTACGTCAAGGACCGTGGCGAACTCGAAGAGCTGGTCGCCGAAGCCGTGATCGCCGATGTCGAACTTCCTGCGGTGTCAGACAATTGGCGGGAGGATGTGCAGGCCGTCGCGATAGCGATGTGGGAGACCATGCGTCGGCACCCCAACGCCGTCCCGCTGGTGCTGACCCGCCGCACCGTCTCGTCGTCGAGCTATCTGGCCGCAGACCGGCTGATCGCGGCACTCGGACGTGCCGGGCTTACCGGCGTCGACCTGCTGGCCGGCTTTCGCGCGGTGCTCGGCCTCGTCATGGGCAGCGCTCAGGTGGAACTGGCCGGGCCACTGTCCGGAACCGAGCGCGAACGAGAGCAGATCGCTGTTGCGGCGCGCATCGGTGGGCTGGCCGGCGCGGAGCATCCACACATCGCGGCGCTGGCGCAAACCAGCCAGCAATCGACGGCGGTGGCTGACTTCGAGCGCGGACTGGGCATCCTGCTCGCGGGGGTCGAATCGTTGGGACGCCGTCCTGGCCGGCGGTAGACTGACGAGTCAAGAATCCCGCGTCAGAAAATCCAGGAAGCAGGCACCCGAAGGTCTTGGTAACCACGTGACGCCCCGCGAGACCAGCGCTGCTGACGTCGCTGGAGCCGGGCAAGCCGACGCTCAAGTTCGCAGCAGCATCGATGTTCCGCCCGATCTCATCATGGGCCTGCTGGGTTCGGCAGACGAGAATCTGCGCGCACTGGAACGCACGCTGAGTGCCGATCTCCATGTCCGAGGCAATGCCGTCACCCTGTCCGGAGAGCCGGCCGACGTCGCACTCGCCGAGCGGGCGATCTCCGAGCTGGTCGCCATCGTGGCCTCCGGACAACCGCTGACGCCGGAGGTGGTGCGCCACAGTGTGGCCATGCTGATCGGCACCGGCAACGAGTCGCCGGCCGAGGTCCTGACCCTGGACATTCTGTCGCGCCGCGGTAAGACGATCCGGCCCAAGACGCTCAACCAGAAGCGCTACGTCGACGCCATCGACGCCAACACGATCGTCTTCGGGGTCGGCCCGGCCGGCACCGGCAAGACCTACCTGGCGATGGCCAAGGCGGTCAACGCGCTGCAGACCAAGCAGGTGACCCGCATCATCCTGACCCGTCCGGCGGTGGAAGCCGGTGAGCGCCTTGGCTTTCTGCCGGGCACGCTGAGCGAGAAGATCGACCCGTACCTGCGGCCGCTGTATGACGCGCTGTACGACATGATGGACCCCGAGCTGATCCCAAAGCTGATGTCCGCCGGGGTAATTGAGGTCGCGCCGCTGGCGTATATGCGTGGTAGGAGCCTTAATTCAGCCTTCATCGTCCTCGACGAAGCGCAGAACACCACCGCCGAGCAGATGAAGATGTTCCTCACCCGTCTGGGTTTCGGGTCGAAGATGGTCGTCACCGGAGATCTCACCCAGGTCGACCTTCCGGGTGGCGCCAGGTCCGGTCTACGTTCGGCGATCGACATTCTCGACAGCGTCGACGACATCCACGTCACCGAGTTGACCAGTGTGGATGTGGTGCGTCACCGACTGGTCTCGGAGATCGTCGACGCGTATGCGAAATACGAGGAGCCCGGCTCGGGCATGAACCGGGCGGCTCGGCGGGCATCGGGCGGCCGCGGTCGCCGATGATGAGTGCCGTGATCGATCGTATGAGCAGCTCATGAGCATCGAGGTATCCAACGAGTCGGGCATCGACGTCTCCGAGGCCGAACTTGTCAGCGTCGCGCGGTTTGTCATCGCCAAGATGGACGTCAACCCTGCCGCCGAGCTGTCGATGCTGCTGCTGGACACTGCGGCGATGGCGGACCTGCACATGCGCTGGATGGACCTGCCCGGGCCGACGGACGTGATGAGCTTTCCGATGGACGAGCTGGAGCCCGGTGGTCGCCCCGACGCGCCCGAGCCCGGGCCAGCCATGCTGGGCGATATCGTGCTGTGCCCGGAATTCGCCGCCGAGCAGGCGCTCGTGGCGGGTCACAGCCTCGGACATGAGTTGGCGCTGTTGACCATCCACGGTGTGCTCCATCTGCTCGGCTACGACCACGGCGAGCAGGACGAGGCAAAGGAGATGTTCGCCCTGCAGGACCGGTTACTCGAAGAGTGGGTCGCCGACCAGGTCGAGGCTTACCAACTTGACCGCCAGGAAGAACGGGATCGCCGGTTGCTGGACAAGTCGAGGTATTTCGACAGTTGACCGGTCTGTACCAGCTCCTCGGCGCGATCGCGTTGATCATTCTGAGTGGGCTTTTCACGGCGATCGACGGTGCCATCAGCACGGTGTCGCTGGCCCGTGTGCAGGAGTTGGTCCGCGACAACCGACCCGGCGCGGTGGCGTTGTCCAAGGTGATGGCCGATCGGCCACGCTACATCAATCTGGTGGTGCTGCTGCGTATCACGTGCGAGATCAACGCGACCGTGCTGCTGGTGGTGTTCCTGTACGACAACTTCGGCCTGGATTGGGCGGTGTTCGGTACCTCCGCCATCATGGTGGTGGTCAGCTTCGTGCTCATCGGCGTGGGCCCGCGTACCCTGGGCCGCCAACACGCGTATTCCATCTCGTTGGCGACTGCCATTCCGCTGCAGGCGATCTCGTGGCTGCTGATGCCGATCAGCCGGTTGCTGGTGGTTGTCGGCAATGCGATCACCCCGGGTCCGGGCCTGAGAAACGGGCCCTTCGCATCTGAGATCGAGCTGCGTGAAGTCGTCGATCTGGCCCAGCAGCGCGGTGTAGTCGCCGCCGACGAGCGCCGGATGATCGAATCGGTTTTCGAGCTCGGCGACACCCCGGCCCGCGAGGTGATGGTGCCGCGGACCGAGATGGTCTGGATCGAAAGCGACAAGTCGGCCGGCCAAGCGACGACTCTGGCGGTACGCAGCGGGCACTCGCGGATCCCGGTGATCGGGGAGAACGTCGACGACGTCGTCGGGGTTGTCTACCTGAAAGACCTTGTGCAGCAGACCTTCCTGGCACCCGACCGGGGGCGGTCCACCACGGTCGCGCAGGTGATGCGCCCGGCCGTGTTTGTGCCGGACTCCAAGCCACTCGACACGCTGTTGCGGGAAATGCAGCGCGACCGCAACCACATGGCGATGCTGGTCGACGAATACGGTGCGATAGCCGGTCTGGTGAGCATCGAAGACGTGCTGGAGGAGATCGTCGGCGAGATCGCCGACGAATACGACCAGGCCGAGACGGCGCCGATAGAAGACTTGGGCGACAAGCGTTTCCGCGTTTCGGCACGGTTGCCGATCGAAGACGTCGGCGAGCTGTACGGGGTGGAATTCGACGAGGATCTGGACGTCGACACGGTAGGTGGCCTGCTTGCCCTGGAACTGGGCCGGGTCCCGCTGCCCGGCGCCGAGGTGGTGACGCACGGCCTGCGGCTGCACGCCGAGGGCGGCCCCGACCATCGGGGGCGGGTACGCATCGGCACCGTCCTGTTGAGCCCGGCCGAACCCGAGGGGAGCGAAGACGATGGTTGAGCCGCTGGATGCCGAGGACGCCGAGCTGGTGGTGCTGGCACGGGCCGCGATGGCGCGCGCCGACGCCTCCAGCGGCGCCGCCGTGCGCGATGCCGATGGCCGCACGTATGCGGCCGCGTCGGTGAACTTGTCGACTCTGCAGCTGACCGGCCTGCAGGCGGCGGTGGCCGCGGCCGCATCGAGCGGGGCGACCGGCCTTGCGGCCGTGGTGCTTGTCGACGGGTCCGCCGACGACCCCGGTATCGCCGCCGTACGCAAACTGTCGCCGATGGCGTCGGTGATCATGACCGACCGGTCCGGGAACCCGCTATGAGCCATGACTGAATTCCGTTCGGGCTTCGTGTGTTTGGTCGGTCGGCCGAACACCGGCAAGTCGACGCTGACCAACGCTCTGGTCGGCGCCAAGGTGGCGATCACCTCTAAACGGCCGCAGACGACCCGCCACACCATCCGCGGAATCGTGCACCGGAGCGGGGAGTTCCAGATCATCCTGGTCGACACGCCCGGCCTGCACCGACCCCGCACACTGCTGGGCAAGCGGCTCAACGACCTCGTCCGCGACACCTACGCCGAGGTGGACGTCATCGGGCTGTGCATCCCGGCTGACGAGGCGATCGGTCCCGGCGACCGCTGGATCGTCGACCAGATTCGGTCGATCGCGCCGAAGACGACCCTGGTCGTCATCGTCACCAAGATCGACAAAGTGCCCAGGGACAAAGTGGCCGCCCAGCTCGTCGCGGTCAGCGAACTCGTCTCCACCTCGGCCGAGATCGTCCCGGTTTCAGCGGTGACCGGTGAGCAGGTCGACGTGCTGATCGACGTGCTGGCCGCGGCCTTGCCGGTGGGCCCGGCGTACTACCCCGACGGTGAGCTGACCGACGAACCCGAGGAGGTTCTGATGGCCGAGTTCATCCGCGAGGCCGCCCTGGAGGGAGTGCGCGACGAGCTGCCGCATTCGCTGGCGGTGGTGATCGACGAGGTCAGCCCCCGGGAGGGACGTGACGACCTGACCGACGTGTACGCGGTGCTCTACGTCGAAAGGTCCAGCCAGAAGGGGATCGTCATCGGCAAGGGTGGTGCCCGACTGCGGGAAGTGGGTACCGCGGCGCGCGGCCAGATCGAGAAGCTGCTGGGTACCAAAATTTATCTCGACCTGCGTGTCAAGGTCGCCAAGAACTGGCAGCAAGACCCCAAACAACTTGGCAGACTAGGCTTTTAACGCGTGCGTCACGAGGTTTGGTGTGGCGCGCCTTTCTCGCTCTCCCACCAGACTTTCGGCTGCTTGTTCGTCCAGCCGCAGACGGCCTCCAGCTCGGCGGCCAGCGAGATCAACAGGCCTTCGCTGTTCGCCGGTCCCATCAGCTGCACACCGATCGGCAGGCCGTCGGAGGTGAATCCGGCCGGCACGTTGATGGACGGCCAGCCCAGCAAGTTCCACGGCCACGCCAGCGGGCACGCGGCGATGATCGCGCGGTCGGTGCCCATCGGACCCAGCCGGTCGAAGGAACGGGCCAGCGGCGGCGGGAGTGCGGTGGTCGGTGCCAGCACCACGTCGACGATGTCGAAGATCGAGCCCACGCGGCGCTGGTCGGCGGCCTCGTGGCGGCGCGCGCTACGCAGCACCGCCTGCCCCAGCACCCGGCCGGTACGGAAATTCGACACGGTGCGGGGATCCCAGTTGATTTCGTCGCCCAGCCGCTCCTCCCAGTCCACCAGCCCCGCGGTGGAGCGGGCCAGAAAGTTCCACGACACCCGCAGGCCGTAGTCGGGATTGCCCGGCATCACGTTGTGGCCGAGCAACTCGAGCTGTTTGCCCATCCGCTGCGTGGCGGCCAGGATCTCCGGATGCAACTTCGCGCGAAAAGCCGTGTAAGGGAAGCGAGTTGACAGCGCGATGTTCAGCGGGCCGGGCGCGATGCCGACGTACTCGGATGCGGTTATCGGGGGCGGCTTGTGCCGATCGCCGTCGACGTTGCCGGAGGCGGCGTCGAGCACCAGCGCCGCATCGGCCACCGTGCGGGCCAGCACGCCGTTGACGGTGATGCCGTTGAATGCTTCCGGCAACGGCCAGGTCGAGATGCGGCCGCGCTGCGGCTTGATGCCGACCAGGTGCGTCCACGCGGCCGGGATGCGGACGCTGCCCGCGCCGTCGGAGCCGATAGCGGCCGTGACCAGCCCCGCGGCCACCGCGGCCGCGCTACCGCCCGACGATCCGCCCGGCGTGTGCCGACGCGACCACGGGTTGCGGGTGTGCCCGAATCCGGGCCCGCTGGTGAACGGCCATTGGCCCAGTTCGCAGGTGTTGGTCTTGCCGACGATCACCGCGCCCGCGGCCTTCAGGCGGCGGACCACCTCGGCGTCCTCGGTCGCGGGCCGGACGTGCCCTTCGGTACCGAACGCGGTGGGGACTCCAGCAACGTCCACGTCGTCCTTGACCGCGATCGGGATGCCCAGCAGCGGTGCCGTCGCGCCGGCGGCCCGCCGCCGGTCGGCCCTCGCGGCGTCGGCCAGTGCGGATTCGGTCAGAACCACGCGGAAGGCGTTCAATGTGTGCTGGCTGACATCGATGGCGTGCAGGGAACGTCGGACCAATTCCTGGGAAGTCACCGAGCGGGTTGCCAGCTGGTAAAGCAGGTCAGTCAGGGTGGGCAGGCGCTGGCCACCGGATGCAGAAGAGGATCCCGAAGCGCCAACCACGGGGTACGAGACTATCGGCGCGGATACCCGCGATGTCGTGGTGGGGTGCGAAAATATTGTGATGCGGCTGTATCGAGACCGGGCTGTAGTGCTGCGCCAGCACAAGCTCGGCGAAGCCGACCGGATCGTTACCTTATTGACCCGAGATCACGGGCTGGTTCGCGCCGTGGCCAAGGGTGTTCGTCGCACCCGCAGCAAATTCGGCGCACGGCTGGAGCCGTTCGCGCACATCGACGCGCAACTGCATCCCGGCCGCAACCTCGACATCGTCACCCAGGTGGTCTCGATTGACGCGTTCGCCACCGACATCGTCAGCGACTACGGCCGGTACACCTGCGGGTGCGCGATGCTGGAGACCGCCGAACGCCTTGCCGGTGAGGAGCGGGCGCCTGTTCCGGCTCTACACCGGCTCACGGTGAGCGCACTGCGGGCGGTGGCGGATGGAAACCGGCCTCGCGACCTGCTCTTGGACGCCTACCTGCTGCGCGCCATGGGCATCGCCGGATGGGCGCCGGCGCTGTCGGAGTGCGCGCGCTGTGCCACACCCGGCCCGCATCGGGCGTTTCACATCGCCGCCGGGGGCAGCGTCTGCGCGCACTGTCGCCCGGCCGGTTCGACGACACCACCGCTGGGTGTGCTGGAACTGATGTCGGCGTTGCACGACGGCGACTGGGAGGCCGCCCAGCAAGCACCGCAATCCCACCGCAACCATGCCAGCGGGCTGGTGGCCGCACACCTGCAATGGCATCTGGAACGGCAGCTCAAAACATTGCCTCTGGTGGAGCGGACGTACCAGGTGGATCGCACCATCGCCGATCGGCGCGCAGCCCGGGACGGGCAGGACGTCGGGCAGGATATGGCCTGTGGCTAGGAACGAGCGCAAGTCGATCTCCAGCGAGTTCCCGCAACTGCCCCCGGCCCCCGACGACTATCCGACCTTTCCCGACAGGTCGACGTGGCCGGTGGTGTTCCCCGAACTGCCGCCGTCTCGCGACGGTGGCCCGAGCCGGCCGCCGCAGCACATTTCGAAGGCGGTCGCGCCACGGATCCCAGCGGATCGATTGCCCAATCATGTGGCCATCGTGATGGACGGCAACGGCCGCTGGGCCACCCAACGGGGACTGACGCGCACCGACGGCCACAGGGCGGGCGAGGCGGTAGTCATCGACGTCGTGTGTGGGGCAATCGAAATCGGGATCAAGTGGCTCAGCCTCTACGCCTTCTCCACCGAAAACTGGAAGCGTTCCCCCGAGGAGGTCCGCTTCCTGATGGGCTTCAACCGTGACGTGGTGCGGATGCGCCGGGTGAACCTCAAGGCGATCGGGGTCAAGATCCGGTGGGTGGGTTCGCGGCCACGGCTGTGGCGCAGCGTGATCAACGAATTGGCGATCGCCGAGGACATGACCAGGGGCAACGACGTCATCACCGTCAACTACTGCGTCAACTACGGCGGCCGCGCCGAAATCGCCGAAGCCACAAAGGAAATCGCACGGTTGGCAGCCGCCGGCCGGCTGAACCCGGAGCGCATCACCGAGTCGACGGTGGCGCATCACCTGCAGCGGCCGGACATCCCCGACGTGGACCTTTTTCTGCGGACATCGGGGGAACAGCGCGCCAGCAATTTCATGCTGTGGCAGTCGGCGTACGCCGAATACATCTTCCAGGACAAGCTGTGGCCCGACTACGATCGTCGCGACCTGTGGGCGGCCTGCGAAGAATATGCGGACCGCAACCGACGTTTTGGGAGCGCCTGATGCCATCTTTGCAGGAGCGGCTGGCATCGATCCTCCGCGACGTGCTGCCCGTCGAGGAGGAATCCGACGGCGGGTTGACAGTGCGCCATGACGGTACGTTTGCGTCGTTGCGGGTGGTCAACATCGCCGAGGACCTCGACCTGGTGTCCCTGACCCAGATCGTGGCGTGGGACTTGCCGCTGACCAAGAAACTCTCCGACCAGGTGGCCAAGCAGGCGCGCGACTCCAACCTCGGCACGGTGACTCTGACCGAGAAGATCAGCGAGAAGGCCGTGCAGCGAAACTCGGGTAAGGGCGCGGCAAAAACCGCCGACGTGATGCTGCGATACAACTTTCCCGGCGCCGCCTTGACCGACGAAGCGTTGCGCACCTTGATCCTGCTGGTGCTGGATTCCGGTGCCCAGATCCGTCGTGCGTTGACCGCCTAGGACGCCTCTTCCTCGTCGAGTCCTTCCAGGGCCGAATCAGCCGCTTCCGCCAGCGCCCGGTTTTCGACTGCCGTCGAGCCGTTGGCAGCTTGCAGCAGTGCGCGCAGCAGTTCTTGTTGGTGCTCGGCCGGTTGGGTCGTGTCGATGAATCGTTCGACGACCTCGACGAAGCGATCCGGGTGGTCCCGGAACGGCACGTGCCCGGAGTCTTCGAAGATCTCGAGGCGCGAGCCGGCCAGTGCGGCGTGGGCGATGCGAGCATGTTCCACCGGGATTACCGGGTCCTGTTCGCCCCAAATCACTTGCACCGGAAGAGATTGCACCAGATAGCTGCGATCCAGCATGGTCACGAACTGGCCGCGGGCGTCGACCACCGACCGCAAGGTGCGCCGGAACGCAGCCAGGGCTTGGCGTTCCCGCAAGTCCTCGAGCACGCCGACGGCGTCGGCGGCATCGCGCCCGTACTTGGTGGAGCCCAGCAGGGTTCCGATAGCGCGGCCGACGAGTCGCAGTGCCGGTCGCGCGCCCGGCATCCGCAGCATGGCCAGCGCCTCGCCGGCCACCGGCAGTGCCGCTATCCGCAGCGCAAGGCTCACGTCCTGGGCGACGCCGCCGGCGCTGACCAGCACGACGCGCTCGACCAGGTGCGGAAACTGGTAGGCGAACTGCATCGCGACGCCGCCGCCGTACGAATGCCCGACGACGGTGACGCGGTCGATATCAAGCGCGGACAGCAGGTCGCGCATGCCGTTGGCGAAGGCCGCCAACGAGTAGTCGGCGCGGGGTTTGTCGGACTCGCCGTGACCCAGCAGGTCCGGTGCGATGACGGTGAAGCGCTGCGCAAGCTTGGCGTGCACGGGCTCCCAGGAACCGGAGTTGGAGCCGACGCCGTGGATCAGCAGCAGAGCCGGGCCGGACCCGGCGATCCGGAAGGCGCGGCGATAGCCGTGGATGTTGCGGAACTGCAGCTCGGGGGCTGCCACATTCCGCACCGGCCGCAAGTGGGGCGATGGTTGGCTCCGCATTGGGGGTCTCGCTTCGCTTCAGGGAGCTCTTGCCGGCCGGGGGCCTTCAAGCTCGTTTCCAGGAGAATTCCCCAGAAGAATCGCAATACACACTTGCGAACCGCTTGCGCACTTCTAAAAGAATTCTTGAAACGACAGGTGGAGACGCTCAGGACCCGCATTCCGAGCAGGTGCCGAAGATTTCGATGGTGTGGCTGACATCGGAGTATCCGTGCTTGGTGGCCACTTCCGCGGCCCACGCCTCGACCTCGTGGCCGCCGACCTCGATGGTTGATCCGCAGCTGCGACAGACCAAATGGTGGTGATGATGCTCCGAGCACCTGCGGTAGACCGATTCACCGGTGTCGGTGCGCAGCGTATCGACCATTCCCGCCGCCGCCATCGACTGCAGCGTCCGGTAGACGGTGGTCAGGCCGATGTTCTCGCCCTGGCGGCGCAGTTGGTCGTGTATCTCCTGGGCCGAGCGGAAGTCGTCGAGCGTCTCCAACAGCGTCGAAACCGCTGCCCGCTGGCGGGTGGAACGGGCGCTGCGCTGCTCGTCCTGACCGGCGCGGGTCAAGGCGCGTCCTCGCCGGCATGAGCGACCGCGTCGACGACGATGTGCGCCAGGTGATGGTCAGCGAGCCGGTAAAGCACTTCGCGGCCGGATCGCTCGCCGGCGACGACGCCGGCCGCTTTGAGGATCTTCAGATGCTGGCTGACCAGCGGCTGTGGCACGCCCAGCGCGTCGACCAGCTCGTGCACGCAGCGCTGGGATTCGCGCAACTGCAGCACGATGGCGATCCGGACGGGCGCGGCCAGCGCGCGCAGCAGTTCGCCGGCCGCGTCGAGAATCTCCCGCGGCGGCGGGGCCGGGTATGCGCCCAACCCGCTGCGGGCGTGCTGGTGGGTGCCCTCCAGATCGGAGCCGACCGTTGCGGTTGAGGCGGCTTCGGCCGTCGGCATTGACGAGGACGTCACCATATGGGAGTCATCACCTCGAGAAGTGCCAGGGCATCGGGACCCGTCCAGAAACCAGATTGACAAAAGCCTGCGGCTGACTTCCACTGTCACATGCATGATGACGCATGTCAAAGAACCCGCCGCGGATCGCTACCATGATTGATGTTTTGCGCGGCGCGGTTCCCGGCCGCCCCGATCCTGGGTGAATGGAGTGAACTACCCCGTGGCGTCCGTCATCGACACCGTAGTCAACCTGGCCAAACGGCGCGGTTTCGTCTTTCCCTCAGGCGAGATCTACGGCGGCACAAAATCCGCCTGGGACTACGGCCCGCTGGGCGTGGAACTGAAGGAGAACATCAAGCGGCAGTGGTGGCGCTCGGTGGTCACCGGCCGTGACGACGTCGTGGGAATCGATTCGTCGATCATCCTGCCGCGGCAGGTGTGGGTGGCCTCCGGCCACGTCGAGGTGTTCCACGACCCGCTGGTGGAGTGCCTGAACTGCCACCACCGGCACCGCCAGGACCACATGCAGGAGGCCTACGCGGCCAAGAAGGGGATCGACGACCCCGATTCGGTGCCGATGACCGAGATCGTTTGCCCGGATTGCGGCACCAAGGGCCAGTGGACCGACCCCCGCGAGTTCAACATGATGCTCAAGACGCACCTCGGGCCCATCGAGACGGAGGAGGGGCTGCACTATCTGCGCCCGGAGACCGCGCAAGGCATCTTCGTCAACTTTGCCAACATCGTCACGACCGCCCGTAAGAAGCCGCCGTTCGGTATCGGGCAGATCGGCAAGAGCTTCCGCAACGAGATCACCCCGGGCAATTTCATCTTCCGAACCCGCGAGTTCGAGCAAATGGAAATGGAGTTCTTCGTCGAGCCGGCGACCGCCAAGGAATGGCATCAGTATTGGATCGACGCCCGGCTGCAGTGGTATGTCGACCTCGGTATTGATTCGGAGAACCTGCGGCTCTACGAACACCCCAAAGACAAGTTGTCGCACTACTCCGACCGCACCGTCGACATCGAGTACAAGTTCGGCTTCGTCGGCAACCCGTGGGGCGAGCTGGAAGGCGTCGCCAACCGAACCGACTTCGACTTGTCAACGCACGCAAAGTATTCCGGCGTCGACCTGTCGTTCTACGACCAGGTCGCCGATGCTCGCTACACGCCCTACGTCATCGAACCGGCAGCCGGCCTGACGCGGTCGTTCATGGCGTTCCTGATCGATGCTTACACCGAGGACGAAGCCCCAAACGCCAAGGGCGGGATGGACAAACGTTCGCTGCTTCGGCTCGACCCGCGGCTGGCCCCGGTGAAAGCCGCGGTGCTGCCGTTGTCGCGGCACGCCGACTTGAGTCCCAAAGCCCGCGACCTGGCCGCCGAATTGCGGAAGTGCTGGAACATCGATTTCGACGACGCCGGGGCCATCGGGCGCCGTTATCGGCGCCAGGACGAGATCGGGACCCCGTTCTGTGTGACAGTCGATTTCGACACCCTTGAGGACGACGCCGTCACGGTGCGCGAGCGCGACGCGATGACGCAGGAGCGCATCGCGATCGGCAACGTCGCCGACTACCTGGCGGTGCGCCTCAAGGGCGGCTGAGGCGCTCCGCGGGCCGGTCGTGGTGTTTGCTCCGGACCGGCGGCGAATCGCATCGCTGACGCTCGGCAGAGGTCGCGCCGGCTTGCGCCTCGTCGGCCTCGGGCCTGGTCGCTTTCGGGTTTGCCGCATCTGACCGATGCGCGCAGCCGAGGCTTTTCCGATGCGCACGAGTGTGCTGTCGATTGCTTGCCGGGCGAGACGGTGGGTTGTGCCGCAAATGCCGATGCTCGTCGGGGCAGGTGGCCTAGGGTCCCTAGGAGTGTTGCGCGGTCGGCTTTTGGTAGTAACGCGCGGGCGGGTGGATGGGATTAATCCGGTGAAGGAGGGGCGGTTATGAATTTTTTGGTGTTGCCGCCGGAGATTAATTCTTTGCGGATGTTCTCTGGTGTGGGTTCGGAGCCGATGTTGGCGGCTGCGGCGGCGTGGGATGGGCTGGCTGCGGAGTTGGGGTCGGCGGCGGATTCGTTTTCGGCGGTGACTACGGGCCTAGCGGGGGAGGTGGGTGCGGCATGGCAGGGTGCGGCGTCGGCGGCGATGTCGGCGGCGGCTGCGCCATATGCGGGGTGGTTGAGTGCGGCGGCGGCGCGGGCTGCGGGGGCGGCGGGTCAGGCGCGGGTGGTGGCCGGGGTGTTTGAGGCGGCGCGGGCGGCGATGGTGCATCCGGTGGCGGTGGCGGCCAATCGGATGGATGTGGTGTCGTTGGTGGGGTCGAATCTGTTCGGGCAGAACTGGCCGGCGATTGCGGCGCTGGAGTCTGATTACGAGCGGATGTGGGCTGCCGATGTGACTGCGATGGCGGGCTATCACTCGGGGGCGTCGGTGGTGGCGACGCAGTTGGGGTCCTGGCAGGAGTCGTTGGCCGGTGTGTTGGGGGGTTTGCCGGCTCTGTCGGGTGTGGCCGGTGGCGCCTCGCCGACCGCGGCGGCCC
>NZ_DATJYB010000406.1:0-4829 GCF_035499775.1 Mycobacterium sp.
GCATCGGCGCGTACATAGGTGAACCCGAGCAGCTGCGCGAAGTGTCGCGGCATTGAAGACATGGCAGGACAGTAGTCACTCGGCTGGCCTAGGTGGTGAATGGGCCGCGCCATCGGTCAGCTCGGGATCGATATCGTGTGATGAAATACAGACGTGTTGCGCAGTGACACACCACCAAGGAGCTTCTCGCGGGTACCGACACGCTAGGAACAGGTCTTCCGTGGGTCGAGGCAATCGCAGCCTCGTTCCCGCCGTACTCGTTCGCCGAGTTTCACACCAGCCAACTGCCCGCGCTGAACGCCCGAAACGGGGAGCTCATCGTCGACGATCTGGCCGGCGTGCCACCGATCGCCTTTCGCATCGCCGCCGGTACGGCTTACACGTGGTTGCCAACGCCTGAGGGTATCCGTGCCGTCGAGGGCGATGCCGATGCCGAGACGCTCGTCGAAATCGACGAGGTGACCTTCTCGCAGTATCTCCACGAACTCCTGACAGCGAGCGGATCAGTTCGCACGGATCGCGCGACGCTCGCACGCGGCAGCCTCGCCAGCTGGAGACGATGGGAACCTGCCACCCGAACGTTGCTTACCGGTACGCCGATCTACACCGAAGCAGTGTGGGAGACTCTCGTCGGCCGGGATAGCAAGCCGCTCAACCTATTTCAGGCGTTTCCCGCCGATGGCGACCACGACGAGATGCGGCATTTCCTCAATACCGCTGGATACCTTCACATCAAGGGCGTATACACCCTGGAAGAAGCCGCCGGGTTCGGCGCAGAGGTCGAGGCCGTTCGGTCCAAGACGGCTCCTGGCGATCCGTTCTCGTGGTGGTCGCTCAATGCGGCCGGCGATGAAGTCGTCACCCGCATCAACTACCTGGGTCGCTACTCAGATATGTTGCAAGAACTCAGTTTCGAGCCTCGAATGACCGGATATGCGACCCTCGGCAACCCCCAGTTGCGCGTCTGCGGCGACCGCCTTGACGGGCCCATGGTCTTCATCAAGAACCCGGCAGTCGTCAAAGGCGATGGCGACCTCGGTTGGCATGTCGATGATGGCATCGGTGGCCACCCCGTCATGTGCCCACTGATTCAGGCAGGGATTCAACTCGACCACGCGAACGCCGCAAACGGCCAACTGATGGTGCTTGCGGGGTCGCACCGGTACACCAAACATTGGCTGAGCTGGGGCGAGGAGGGCAACCTTCCGCTGGTAGCGCTCGAAACCGAGCCGGGCGACCTCACCCTTCACTTCGGGGACATCATGCACAGCACGCCGCCACCCACGGCTTCCGATGCGGGGCGGCGCGCGCTGTACTACAAGTTCGCCGAGGAGAAGACCTTCCAGTGGGTGCCTTCGGGGTGTCACTACAACGACGCCCTCTTCCATGCCGACGCGACCGGCAAGGTGTCGACCCGGGCCACGACCTACTGAGTCTTAGGCAGCGCCTGCTGGGCCGGCGGGAATCGCTCGCCAAAGAGCAAGCGCGACAATCCGGGCCAACCGGTTAACTTCGTTCCGGAGCCAGCCGCTTGAGGGCCAGCCCCCCTTCGAACGGTCGGTAGCCGAAAGCGGCCGGGGCGCGATAGCCCGTGTCCTCGAGGGGCGTGTGCACCTCGGCTACAGTCGGCCCGATCTTGGCAGCCACCGGCACCAAGGCATCGAGATCGAAGCGGTATAGGCGAGCGGCATTGCCGCCCAGGATCTTTCGGCAGGCGTCCGGCGACCTGTCGTGCAGGGCCCAGCGAATGGCCAGCCGGGAGTGAGGCGCAAAGCCTTCCTCGTGCGGGTAGTCGCTGCCCCACATGATGTGGTCGGGTCCCATGAAGTCGATCATCGGGGCGTCGAAAGGCGTCAGCTCAGCGGCCAGAAAACAATTCCGCTTGACGTATTCGCTCGGGGTCAGGGTCAGCTGGTCCACCGACGATCCACCGAACATTCCGTAGGTGCGGTTGTGTGCCTCGGACTTCATGGTGGGCACCATCGCGTCGAGCATGCCGACTTGCCCGGGCACCCAATAGGTGCCCTGCTCGGTCGGCGCGAATCGCAGCGTCGGATACCGCTCGAACACCCCGGCCAGGATCAGGTGCCCGAGCGTGCGCTGGGCCCAGAGCGCCATCTCGGTAATCAACACCGCGTTGGACGCCGGCTGGTCCATCGGCATCTCGGGACTCCCGGCCCCCGCGTGCTGCACCACCGTCAGGTCCAAATCCGCGCACAGCGCCCAGATCGGTTCATAGCGGGTGTGGAAAAGCGGCGCTACCTGCGGGTCACCGGGCGAGACCGCCGGGATCAGCACGCCGCCGAAGCAATCCTGCTGGACACCCCAGCGGATCTCTTCCAGAGCCAGCTCGACGTCGTTGGGAAAGATCTGGATCAACCCACGACGTCGGGCGGGGGCCAGCGAACAGAAATCGATCTGCCACCGGTTGTGGGCCTGCACACCGGCCCAACGCTTTTCGAAGTCCTCGCGGGTGCGAGGCAAGCTGATGGTGATGTTCGGGGTGGTCGGGAAGAACGGCGGAATGGTGTTGGGCAGCAGCACCTCGGCGGCCACCCCGTCGGCGTCCATCTCCGCCATCCGAAGCTCGTGGTCCCAGTTCCGGTCAGCGGTAGCGATGACCAGATCGTCGAACGGGCTGGCGTAGTCCTTGGCCCACGCGTCGAACTCATCGTGCAGACGCGCCGGCAGATACGGCTTGTAGTCGTAAAGATCAGCCCCGGCATGGGTATCCGTCGAGATGACGACGTAACGATCCAACGTGTCCCAGGTTGTAGCCATCGCACCCTCCGTCAGTACGCCGAGTATAGGAGAAACGGGCGGCCTGGCGGTCACCTCGGTGCGCGCTAATCGCCAACGATGAGTGACTAGCAAATGGTATGACTCATGCAAACGACGAGAAACCTTTGACGGCGACATAGGGGTTCAGCGTGGAGTCAGTGCGGCGATTCGAGCAGAACACCGACGGGATCACTTGGTACTGCGAACAGCGCGGCGAAGGGCCACCGGTGGTATTGGTCCCCTCTGGCGAAGGGGATTGCGCATCGTTCGAAGACGTCGCGGCCCGACTGGCTAACCAGTTCACCGTCCTCACGTTCGACATGCCCGGATTCTCCAGGAGTCGTACCGAAAGTCGTGAAGACATCGCGGTACCAAAACTTGCCCACCAGATCGCGGATCTCATCGAGTCATTGGGCATGCCCCCGGCCACGTTCTTTGGATGCAGCTCTGCGGGGTTCGCTTTACTTGATTTGACCATCAGATACCCCCATCTTGTTCGGAACGCCGTTGTGCACGAAGTAGCGATGGCTGGGGCCGTCGCCCTGTTGGCCGGGCTCGCGGCGCTAGACGATTCGGCGGTCGTCGAGAGCTGCAAGTACGCCTTCGGCCACGTGATGAATGACGACCTCGCCGCATGGGAAGCCCTCGGCGACGAGTATCACGAACGGCTTTCCGGGAACTATGTGACGTGGGTTCGGTGCTACCTCGCCGCAGAACTGCCGCCACCGCTTTCGCCGGAAGATCTGGCAAGCAAGCCGATTACCCGGACAATCGGTGGACTGAATCCGGCTGGAATGTTTTTCGACAACGTCGTGCTCGCAGTCCAATCCCGCTGCCCGATCACGCTGTTGCCCTGCAAACATTTTCCGCAAGTGAGCGCACCAGCGATGCTTGCTGAGCACATTCGGGCGAATACCGCCGCCGCGAACGGTGCGGGCTTATGACCTTCTAGTTTCCGCGCCGATCAGCGGGCTCGTATGCCGTTGAGGATGGTTGAGAGGGCAAAGTCGAACAGTTCGCGAAGCGGCTGAGTGTCAACAACTTTGCGGTCCGTGCGCCACCCGAGCGCAAGTATCCCTTCCATCATCGCCCACAAAGCCGTGGCAGCCGCAGCGGGTTCGAGAGTCGAGACGAAAGTTCCGTCGGCGACGCCGGCCGCCAGGATGTCGGCGAGTTTGCCGACCTGGTCATCGATCTTGTCGGCGATTCGCCCCCGCGCCTCGTGCTCGTCCGGTGGTGTGTTGAGCAATTGGAACCGATGTGGACGGTCTCGCGCGAAGCCGGCGGGCTTGTCGCGCTGATGTTCATCGCGACCGGCATGGCCAAACTGCTAGGCCATCCAAAAATGGTCGAAGCGAGCGCACACCTGGGCTATTCGATGCGTGCGTTTCGCATCATCGGCCTGCTCGAGGTATTGGGTGCAGCGGGGATCCTGCTGGCGCCGCTGTACCTTCCGCTCAGCATCGCCGCCGCGACCGGGCTCATCCTCCTCACGATCGGGGCGGGCATCGCCCACCTACGCGCGTCGGATCCGGTTGCGGTGGCCACGCCCGCGCTGGTGTGCGCACTGCTCACCACGGCCGCCATTGGCGTCCAGATCGCTGCTGCGTGAGCACCGGGCCCGGCTCGGCACGTCGAGATTGTCGTTGGAATGCAGGAGGTTGCGATCTGCCATGACTTCGCCCACCAAGCTCGCTCATGTCGTGCTGCGCACCGGTCAGATGAAGGCGATGTTGGACTGGTACGTCCTCGTCCTCCACGGTCGAGTGGCGCACGAGGGTGAATACCTCTCCTTCATGACCTACGACGACGAGCACCATCGAGTCGCCTTCGCGGTCACCGGGGCCTCAGAACGCCCCGAGGACAAACACACCGGGCTGCACCACCCTCGCTCATGTCGTGTTCTGGACGCCAATGGCGGCCGTGGTGAGCAGTGCGCACACCAGCGCGGGCGTGGCCAACGCAACCGGATCCGACGCGCGTAGGTGGGCGATGCCCGCCCCGATCGTGAGGAGGATGAGCCCGGTCGCGGCGGCGATGCTGAGCGG
>NZ_DATJYB010000407.1:0-10878 GCF_035499775.1 Mycobacterium sp.
CGGGGCGCGTTGTCGCCCTGATAGTGCTGTTGATCCTGGTCGCTGCTGCCCTGCGCGGGTATCTTCCCGCCGATGACCGTTCCGGACATTCGCAGATGGGCGGCAATCGGGCGGCCGTGATGATTGTCGTCGCGGCACTGAGTGTGACGCTGGTGCTGGTGGCGATGGCGGTCATCGCTCGATTGCGGGATCCACGCGCAGTGGCGCCCAACACCGGCGATTTGTCCGAAATGGTGGGCAGCGGCAAGGGTCGGCCAAGCTGGCGGGTGCTGCTGATCGGATTCGCGGTGATCGTCGCCTGGCTCTTGATCGCGATACTGCTGGCCCGGTTGTTCGGCCAGCACGGACAGAGTTCCTCGTTGCCTGCAGCAAATCAGACCCAGTCGCCGGCTGCGAACGGTGCCGCGCCACCGCCCAGGCAAAAGCCGCCGAACAACTCCGGCGACATGTTCGGAATCCTGCTTGCCACTACGGTTCCGACGCTGCTCATCATCATCACCGGGGCAGTCATCATGGCGCGCCGGCGGTGGCGCGCAGCCAAACCGGCAACCATCGTCGACGATTACGTCGAATCGCCGGCAGTGCCGCAAAGTCCGGAATCACTGGTGCGGGCAGCCGAACTCGGCCTGGCCGAGATCACGGACCTCAGCCGCGAACCCCGAGAGGCGATCATCGCCTGTTATGCGGCGATGGAACGCGAACTCGCAAATGTCCCCGATGCGATGCCTCAGGAGTTCGACACCCCGACCGAGGTGCTCGCCCGCGCCGTCGATCACCATGCGCTGCATGCCGATAACGCCGTGCAGCTGGTGAACCTGTTCGCCGAGGCGCGGTTCAGTCCGCATGTGATGAACGAAGGTCACCGCGAGGTGGCGGTACGCGTGCTCCAGTTGGTGCGCGACGAACTCTCGTCCCGCGTGACTGTTGACTCTGGGAGCGTAGCGTGAAAAGGCTTATCGCTCTGGGTGTTTGCCTGATCGTCGGGATCGAGCTACTGGCGCTGATAGTGCAAGACCGCCGGTTCGTGCTG
This sequence comes from Mycobacterium sp., assembly GCF_035499775.1. GTDB lineage: Bacteria > Actinomycetota > Actinomycetes > Mycobacteriales > Mycobacteriaceae > Mycobacterium. The sequence goes on from NZ_DATJYB010000407.1 coordinate 1,031, forward strand.
GCGGGAGCGGGTGTCGCCGTCGCTCTGGTGCTGCTGAACATCCGCCGGCTGGTGGGACACGACACCGAATCCGGCGTGGACGCCAACCCCGACGACCTGGGGGATGGGTTGCGCCGCTGGCTATCCTCCACCGAGACGACGATCCGGTGGTCGGAATCCACCCGGGCGGACTGGGACCGGCATTTGCGTCCGATGCTTGCGCGGCGCTTCGAGATCGCCACCGGCCAAGGACGTGCCAAGGACCCGACGGCGTATTACGCCACCGGCCGAATGCTCTTCGGCACCGAATTGTGGGAGTGGGTGAATCCGAACAACGTCAACGGTAGGGATGACCGCGCTCCCGGACCCGGCCGTGCGACGCTCGAAGAGATTCTGCACAGGTTGGAGCAAGTGTGATTGGAGGCGCCACCCAGATATGACCATGCCGGCCGCGACAACGACCGCCCACTGCGAGGCAGTGCTCGACGAAATCGAACGTGTCGTGGTGGGGAAGCGTTCCGCCCTCACGCTGATCCTCACCGCGGTCCTCGCGCGCGGCCACGTACTCATCGAAGATCTGCCGGGCCTCGGCAAGACCCTGATCGCGCGATCCTTCGCGTCCGCGTTGGGACTTCGCTTCACCCGGGTGCAGTTCACGCCCGACCTGCTGCCGGCGGACCTGCTGGGCTCGACGATCTACGACATGCAGTCGGGCCGTTTCGAATTCCGGGCCGGGCCGATTTTCACGAACCTGCTGCTCGCCGACGAGATCAACCGCACGCCGCCCAAGACTCAGGCGGCGCTGCTGGAGGCGATGGCCGAGGGCCAGGTGAGTATCGACGGCGAAACCCACAAACTGCCGACGCCGTTCATCGTCCTGGCCACCGACAACCCGATCGAGTACGAAGGCACCTATCCGTTGCCGGAGGCCCAACTGGACCGGTTCGCGATGCGGCTGGAACTTCGGTACCTCTCGGAGAGCGACGAGACCGCCATGCTGCGCCGCCGGCTGGAACGCGGTTCGGCGGAGGCGACCGTGAATCAGGTTGTGGATGCGCATGATCTGCTGGCCATGCGCGAATCGGTCGAGCAGGTGAGCGTGCACGAGGACGTCTTGCACTACGTGGTGTCGCTGGCCACCGCCACCCGGCACCATCCGCAGGTCGCGGTCGGCGCCAGCCCCCGAGCCGAACTCGACCTGGTTCAACTCGCCCGTGCCCGTGCCCTGCTGCTGGGCCGCGATTATGTGATCCCCGAAGACGTCAAGGCACTCGCCACGCCGGCCGTGGCGCACCGGATCACCTTGCGGCCCGAAATGTGGGTGCGAAAGATTCAGGGCGCCGACGTCGTGCAGGAACTGTTGCGGCGCCTACCCGTGCCCCGAACGAACTGAGCCGCGGGGCGCGACAGGTGTGATCAACAGTCAAGAAGTCCAGTTGCGCTGGCGTGCATCACAATTGACGCTGGCGATGGCTACCTGTGCCGGATTTGCCTTGGCCGCAGCGATAATCGGTGCTCGCTGGCAGCTGATCGCATTCGCCGCACCGCTGCTCGGCGTGCTGTGCTCGATCAGCTGGCAGCGCCCGGTGCCCAGTGTCCGCGTGCACGGGGAGCCGGATTCGCAGCGGCTGTTTGAGAACGAGGAGGCGCGTTTGACGGTGTGGGCAACCCACGAGGGCTCACCATCCGCCGACGCCGCAGGGGTCGAACTGTGCGTCTCGGCCCTCGAGGGAATGCAGCTCGAGGTGACCGAATCGGATTCTCGGGACGGGAAATCGGTTGCAGCGGTGGCACAACGCTGGGGCCGCTACCCCATCCGGGTGCGGGTGGACGTCGTCGCACGCGGTGGCTTGCTGAGCGGGACCGCGACCGTTGATGCCGCCCACGTCATCGTGTTTCCGCTGACACCGCCGCAGTCGACCGCGATCCCGCGTACCGAGTTGCTTGACCGGCTGGGCGCCCACCTCACCCGGTACATCGGCCCGGGCGTCGAGTACGCCGACATTCGACCCTACGTGCCCGGCGACCAACTGCGCGCGGTGAACTGGCCGGTGAGCGCGCGTCGCGGACGGTTGCATGTGACGCAGCGACTGACCGACCGCGCCGCCGACGTGGTGGTGCTGATCGACACCTATCAGCAGCCGCCGGGCCCGGCGACCGAGGCCACCGAACGAATCGTGCGCGGCGCCGCACAGGTGGTGCAGACGGCGTTGCGAAACGGCGACCGCGCCGGCATCGTCGCGCTTGGCGGCAACCGCCCCAGGTGGCTCGGCGCCGACATCGGGCAACGCCAGTTCTACCGGATCCTCGATACCGTGCTCGATGCCGGAGATCGATTCGAAAGCACAACCGGGACATTGGCGCCCCGAGCGGCCGTCCCCGCCGGGGCGATCATCATCGCGTTCTCCACGCTGCTCGACACCGAATTCGCGTTGGCATTGATCGACCTCCGCAAGCGCGGCCATGTCGTGGTGGCCGTCGACGTGCTGGACAGCTCACCATTCGAGGGCGAGCAGGATCCCCTGGTGGTCCGGATGTGGGGGTTGCAGCGCTCCTCGATGTATCGCGACATGGCCACGGTGGGTGTCGACGTGGTGAGCTGGCGGGGAGGCGACGCTTTGGAGCAGTCGATGGGTGGGCTGCCCGACCGCCGTCGGCGGACCCGGAGATAGTGCCGTCATGCCGACCCTGGCACAACCTGGAGCCCGTGCCCTGGCAGCGGCATTCGGGTTTCTGATGGTCGGATTGGCCGCGCTCGGATCCCAGGGACCGGCCTTCGCCGCAGGATTGGCAGCGCTGGTAGCGGTGGGTGTCGGGATCGTATTTCGTTCGGCCGCAACGCTTGCCGTGCTGCTGACGGTGTGCGTCATCGTGTTGTCCGATCCGCCGGGACTGCTGGCCGGACTGTCCGGACTGTGCGGCGCGGCTTACCTGGTGTGCCGGCACGCAGTGGGCACGCCCGTCGGCTCGGTCCTGGGTAGTTGGCCGACAACCGTTGCGGCCGTGGGGTTTACCTGTGCGGGCTTGGCTGCGACGGCATTCCCGCTACAGTTGCCGTGGCTGCCTTTGGTGGCGCCGCTGGTGGTTCTGGCGATCTACGTGGTGGCCACCCGTGCGTTCCTGGGCTGATCGCGGTCAGTCGCCCATACGTTCGTACTTGGCTTGGAAATCGAAACTACCGCTGCAGGTGGTGCCTGGCGGAACTTCGCTGTGTCCTTGGCCGGTCAGAACGACGATCGGATTCGGCGCCCCTGCCGGGAGCGGATATTCGGCAGTGCCCGTGTTGTGGGTGTGCTCGGTGGGTGAGCAGTCGTAGTCGTGGTCGGTGTTCCACGTCCATTTCCCGTCGGCGAAAATCATCACATCCGCGCTGTTTGCGTCGTGAAAGTAGCTCAGGCAGCGATCGCCCGTGCGCAGACAATCCGTGGTGACGTTGGTCTCGCTGACGGTCGGAGCGCGCCTGCCCGGCCAGGCGAATGTCCGGCGGTAATGGCCGCGTAGACCCTCGGCGGGCGTTACGACCCGTCGTGCCTGGCTTCCCGGGTCGGGCAGACTGGCGACTTCGACGTCTCCGGTTCGGGTGAACGTCACGGTCCGGGTGGTGCCGCAGCCGTGCTGATTGGCCGCGGTGTATTGGCCCGACAGGGTGCCGTCAGGCTTCGGCCGTAGCGTGATCACTTCCCAGATATCGACGAAATTGCCGTCTTTACAACTCTTGAGCAGTCCGGGCGACACGGAATCTGGTGCTCCGTTTGCGACCCCCACCGAGAGCCAGTTCCCGCCGACGTCGTCGAACACCAGCGTCTTTTGGATGACCGATGCCCGGGAAGCGACAGCGATCGCCACACAGCCGTTCGCTCCGCACGCTGAACGAATGTTGAAGCCGGCGCTTGCCGTGCCGCCGTCGAGGGGTTTTCCGAAGACAGTGTTCTCCGGGCCGAAGTCGGCGCGGTACACGCCGGTGAACGGTCCGGTATTGGGAAGTGCGGTACTCGAAGGGCTGGCGGCGACCGGGTTGCGGTCACCGCCGCGGTTGGTCATCAGTAGGGCGACGACGGTCGCGACGACTGCCACCACCGCCACTGCGGCCGCTATTGCGATGCCGCGACGTTTGCGGTTGTTGACCGGGCCGGTCGGCGCAGGGACATCCGGCGCGGGCGGGGACGGCTTGGGGCGGGGGGCCGGGGTGATCTCGGTAGGCGCATCTAGCGGCACGTCACCGCTCATGGCCGGTTGCAACGGCGGAACGGGCGGAGACGAAGCAGGCCGAGGCGTCGGTGGAGGAGGCGGCGGCGGAGGCGGCGGCGACGGAGGAGGCGGAGGCGGCCGAACGTCGACGGGGGCGGGGCGCGGGATGTCACGGCTGACGGGCTGCGGAGATCTGGGCGGCGGCACGGTGTGGGGTCTGGGCGGCGGCGCGGAGCGAGGTCTGGGTTTCGGGTCGGTGATCGCCTCCCGCGCGGCTTTGGCCAGCTCCCGGGTGGTCGAGTAGCGCTCCTCGGGGTTCTTGGCCATGCCCTTCGCGATGACGGGATCCACTTTGGCGGGGAGTTCATGACGCAGTGCCGACGGGCGCGGCGGCGGCTTCGAGAGGTGCGCCGCGATCTGTTGTTCGAGGCTGTTGGAGGGGAACGGTTGGCTGCCGGTCAAACACTCGTGGAGCACGCAGGTCAGGGCGTAGATGTCGGCCTGCGGCTCGATCACACCGTCGGTCAGCCGTTCCGGTGCCAGGTAGGCCCAGGTGCCGATCACTTTGCCGGTCTCGGTGAGCCCGGAGGTGTCCGCGACGGTGCGGGCAATGCCGAAATCGATCAGATACGCGAAGTCATCCTCGGCGACCAGGATGTTGGACGGCTTCACGTCGCGGTGTACCAACCCGGTTCGGTGTGCGGCGTGCAGCGCCGACGCGATCTGCTCGATGATGACGACGGCGCGCAGCGGCTCCATCGGCCCCTCGGCCAGGATGTGTTGCATGTCACGGCCGTCGATGAGCCGCATCGTCACGTACAGGCGGCCTTCGATCTCGCCGAAGTCATAGATCGGGACGATGTGGGGCTCGTCGAGGGTGGCCGCCGCCCGCGCCTCGCGGCGGAAGCGTTCCTGGAAGGTCTCGTCGTCGGCGAGGTTGGCGGGCAGCACCTTCAGCGCCACCACCCGGCCGATCGCGGTGTCGTAGGCCCGCCAGACCTCGCCCATGCCGCCACGGCCCAGCAACTCGACGAGTTGGTACCGGCCGAACGGCGTCCCGTCCACTGCGACCCTCCGGGCAAATGTGGCGTTAGATCAGACGATCACCTTAACCGGCTCAGCGCAATCCGGGGACCGTAGTCCGGTACCTGTTCGGCCGGCGCGGACACTCGGTGCAGGTGCGAACCCCGATTCCGGGATTTTCGGGCTCAATGACGGCGCGTGCCGCGGGGGCGGGTTTGTCCAAGACCGAATACTGCGCCGGTCTTTGACTATTGCCGCATTGTCTTCGGGCGCCTCGTATACTATGGCAAACCCCGCCCTGGGGACTAAGGACCGAGGAGGCGTCCGCGAAGGTGTTCATCAGCTACTCGCGGCGCCCCGATGAGGCCGCCGTAAGCTCGCCAGGCGGGCGCGCTCGCGCCCAGAAGTACCGGCGCCCCGGCATTCTCATTGCGGCGGCGCTTGCAGCGTTAGGCGCTGCGGTCGGCATTATCGTGTCGGGGCCGGGCGAGCCGGGCACGACTCTTGGCGGCACAACCGGGACGGGCGGCCCGTCGTCGGCAAGCTTCTCGCTCGTTGCGACCGACGAATGGACACCGGATCCGACGGCACCCCCGGCGCCGGCACCCCCACCGGCGGCACCACCCGCAGCGCAACCCCCACCGGCGGCACCCCCACCGGCGCTGCCGCCGCCTCCGCCGCCTTCGCAGCTGCTGCTGCGGTACGGCCCCGGAGGGCCGGGCGGCATCCCCGCTTTTGTGTCGATTACCAATAACGCCGGCAAGCCTCCGGTGGGTTGCCTGTATTCGGCTGTTGCGACCTCGGGTCCGGCCGTCACGTTCCATCCGACGGACACCGCGACTTTCACCGTAGCGGGCTCTGCGGAGACGCGGCTCGACCGTCCCGGACCCGCATCAGGCTCGAACTGGCACGTCACCGTGACGTGCGACAACGGCCTGTCGACCATGGCGGACCAGGTGTTCTGAGCCAGACTTGACCGCGCTCTAATCAGTTCAGCAACTGCGCGGCCTGGTTGGCCAGGTCGAGCAGCGGCTGCGGGAAGATGCCCAAAACCACCGTGACCGCGGCGCATACGGCGATTGCGGCCTTGCTCAAGATGCCCGGCGTGAAGATTTGCGGTGTGTCGTCGGTTGGTTCGGTGAAGAACATCGACACGATCACCCGCACGTAGAAGTACGCGGCGATCCCACTCGAGATCACACCGATCACCACCAGCGGCACCGCGCCGCCCGCGGCAGCGGCCTTGAAGACTGCGAATTTGCTGACGAATCCACTGGTCAGCGGAATGCCGGCGAAGGCCAGCAAGAACATCGAAAGCATCACTCCCACTATGGGAGAGCGCTGTCCGAGCCCGGCCCAGTGCGACAGGTCGGCATCCTCTACACCGTCGGCATTGCGGATCAGGCCGACAATGGCGAACGCGCCCACAGTGCTGAAGCTGTAGGCGACCAGGTAGAACAACGTCGCGGCAAGCCCCGTCTGGTTGTCGGCGATCACACCGGTCAGGATGAAACCGACATGTGCCACGGACGAGTAGGCCAGCATGCGCTTGACGTCGGTCTGGTTCACCGCGGTGATGGTGCCCACCGTCATGGTCAGGATCGAAATCGCCCACAGCACCGGCCGCCAGTCGTGATGCAGCGGGGGCAGCGCAACATAGATCACCCGTAGCAGCGCGCCGAAGGCCGCGGTCTTGGTGGCCGCCGCCATGAACCCGGTGATCGGGGTGGGTGCGCCCTGGTACACGTCGGGGATCCACGAGTGGAACGGCACCGCGCCGACCTTGAACAAAAGGCCGACCGACAGCAGCGCCACGCCGACCAACGCCATCGACGTGTCGCCATGCGTAGCAAGCGCTTTGCTGATGAGCGGCAGGGTCAGGGTGCCCGTCGCGCCGTAGAGCAGCGCCACACCGTAGAGGAAGAACGCAGACGAGAACGCGCCCAGCAGGAAATACTTCATCGCCGCTTCCTGCGACAGCAGGCGGCGGTGCCGGGCCAGCCCGCACATCAGGTACAGCGGCAGGGATAGAACTTCCAGCGCGACGAACATCGTCAGCAGGTCATTGGACGCGGGGAACACCATCATGCCGCCGACGGACAGCATCGCCAGCGGGAAGAGCTCCGTCTGGGCGGCCCCCGCCCGCTCCGCCTCGCGCTCGGTCTCGCTGCCCGGGACCGCCGATGCCTGCGGGGTAAAGGAATCCAACCCGCCCGAATGTCCAGCGGCCACAGGCACTTTGGTCTGCACTGCCGCTGGGTGCGACTTGCGCTCGGCCATGAAGATGACCGAAATGACCGCAACGAGCACCACGGTGCCCTGCAGGAACAGTGTCGGACGATCCATGGCCACCGCGCCCAGCACCGCGGCACGACCGGACGGGTCGAGCGAGCGGGCCACCACGACTATCGCGACGAACGCCGCGATCAAACCGCCGAGGGCCAGTGTCACCTGCGCGCCGTACCGGGCCCGTCGCGGCACGAGCGCTTCCACGAGCACGCCGACCACCGCTACCGAAAAGACGATAAGCATCGGGCACAGCAGGAAGTACTCGACGCTGGGGGTCGGGAGGGTCATCGGTGCGGTCCTTCGGCTGTGCGGGGTGTGCCCTTGCCCGGTGGCACGCGCGGTGCGGGGTCATGCTGACCGATGGTGGTCATGGTGTTGGCGACCGCGGGGTTGATGATGTCCAGCATCGGTTTTGGATAGACCCCGAGCACCAGCAGCAGCGCGATCAGCGGTGCCACGACGACCATTTCGCGCGCCATCAGGTCACGGATCCGTTCGTTGCCTTTGGCCACCGGTCCGGTCATCACCCGCTGGTAGAGCCACAACATATAGATGGCCGCCAGGACCAACGCGGTGACACCGAACGCCGCCGCCAGCCAATAGCGGTTGAAAGTGCCCAGCAGGACCAGGAATTCACTGATGAACGGGGCCAAACCGGGCAGCGACAGGGTGGCCATCGCCGAAACCAGGAACGTGCCCGCCAGGATAGGGGCCACCTTCTGCACGCCGCCGTAGTCGGAGATCGACCGGCTGCCGTGGCGCGAGATCAGGAAGCCGGCGATCAGGAACACCGCCGCGGTGGACAGGCCGTGGTTGAGCATGTACAGCGTCGACCCGCTCTGTCCCTGGCTGGTCATCACGAAGATGCCGGCGATGATGAACCCGAAGTGGGAGATCGAGGTGTAGGCGATCAGCCGCATCATGTCGGTCTGGCCGATCGCGACGATCGCGCCGTAGATCACCCCGATGATGGCCAGTGTGACGATCAGGGGGCGGAAATACGTTGACGCGCTGGGGAACAGCTGCAGGCAGTAGCGCAGCATGCCGAACGTGCCGACCTTGTCCATCACCGCCATCATCAGCACCGCGGTGGCCGGTGTGGACTCGACCGCGGCGTCGGGCAGCCAGCGGTGGAACGGCCACAGCGGGGCCTTGATGGCGAACGCGAACATGAAGCCCAGGAACAGCGCCTTGATCACGGCCGGGTCCGCGCGGTAGTAACCCATCTTGAAGCCGGTCACGATCTGCTGGAAGTCGAACGTGCCTGAGCCGTGCTGCGAGGTCACGACATACAGCCCGACCACCGCCGCCAGCATGATCAACCCGCCGAACAGGTTGTACAGCAGGAACTTCACCGCGGCCCGCGAGCGTCCGGGGCCTTGACCGAAGCCGCCGATGAGGAAGTACATCGGGATGAGCATGGCCTCGAAGAACACGTAGAACAGCAACACGTCCAGCGAGACCACCGAGATCAGCACCATCGACTCGATGGCCAGTGTCAGGGCGACGTAAGCGTGCACGCCCCGGGGGTTGCGTTCACCGCCTGACGATCGCAAGCGCGGCGAAGCCGGGTGCAGCGGGTCGTCAGCGTCGGTCGCGTCGTTCCAGCCGGCCACCAGCAGCAGCGGCATCAGCACCGCGGTCAGCAGCACCAGCACCACCGCGATGCCGTCCACGCCCAGGGAGTAGCCGGCGCCGAATGCCGGTATCCACGGGTGGCTTTCGACGAACTGGTAGGGGGCGCCCGGGTTGGGTGAGCTGTCGAATCCGACCGCGACAGCGATCGCCACCACCAGCGTCAGCCCGCTGACGAACAGGCCGGTCCATCTGGCGAACTCCCGCAACCGCGGGGGCAGCAGGATGATCAGCAACGATCCCGCCAGCGGCACCAGCCACAGCACGCTCAGCCAGGGGATGTTGAGGTTCACCACAGCTGCACCGCCAGGAGGACCGCGACCACCAGGGCCGCCCCCGCCAGCATCGACAACGCGTAGTTGCGCGCGAAACCGGTCTGCATTCGCCGCAGGCGGTTCGAGGTCAGGCTCACCAATCCGGCCAGAGCGTTCACCGAGCCGTCCACACCCGCGTTGTCGACCTCGACCAGCGCGCTGGTCAGCTGCGCACCGGGGCGCATGAACACCTCCTCGTTGAAGGCATCGCCGTAGGCGTCGTTGCGTGCCGCCGTCGTCAGCACGGAGACCTGAACGGGGGCCACACTCGGGATTTCCGCTCTGCCGCCGTACATCCGGTAGGCGACGGCGATTCCGACCGCGACGACGGCCAGCGCCAGGCCGGTGCTGACCCACCACGGCAGCGCCTGGGCGCTCTCCTCGTGAACTCCGACGACCGGCTCGAGCCAGTGCTGCAGG
>NZ_DATJYB010000408.1:0-4510 GCF_035499775.1 Mycobacterium sp.
CGCACCGTCGGCAAAGTGCTCAAACGCACCCAGCGACACGATCCGGTCGATCGGCTCGTCGAATTCTTCCCAGCCCTGGATGCGCACCTCTTTGCGGCGGGGGCTGTCCATCTTGTCGAACTCGGCCACACAATGTGCGTACTGGTTCTCGCTGAGCGTCAGGCCGATCACGTTGACGTCGTATTCCTCGACCGCGTGCCGCATGGTCGAGCCCCAACCACAGCCGATGTCGAGCAGCGTCATGCCCGGCTCGAGCCCCAGCTTGTCGAGCGCGAGTTTGCGCTTGGCGTACTGCGCTTCCTCCAGCGTCATGTCGGGGCGCTCGAAGTATGCGCAGCTGTAGGTCATCGACGGATCGAGCCACAGCTTGAAGAATTCGTTGGAACGGTCGTAATGCGACTGGACTGCCTCGACGGGCGGTGACAGTTGCGGCTCGTTTTCGTCAGCTTTTCGGGTCATTGGCGCCGACCATGGTCTTTCTCCTCAAATTGCTGCTTGCTGCTGAGAGGCCGGGGGTGGGGCCAGGGACGGACTTTATCGGAGTTTTGTGCATAGGACCCACGCTCGGTGCCCGTGTCGGGTCCCTGGGCGTTGGTGCGTCTACCTTTCACTTGACCAGGGTGAACTGGCACACGTTGGTGTAGCCGTCGCGGAACAGGTCAGAGCAACCGGTCAGGTAGTGCTGGAAGATGTCGTACATCTCCTGGCCCTTCAGCTCGATCGCCTTCTCCTTGTTCGCTTCCAGCTTCTCGGCCCAGGTGTTCAGGGTGCGGACGTAGTTCTTCCCGATGTAGTGGTGGCGCTCGATCTTGAAGCCCGCCTCGGTCGAGTAGCGGTCGACCTGCTCGACCTGCGGCAACTTACCGCCGGGGTAGATCTCCCTCAGGATGAAGCTGATGAAGCGCAACAGGCTCATCGTGGTCTTCAGGCCCATCGCCTTGCCCTCTTCGGCGGTCGGCACCACGATCGTGTGCAGCAGCATCCGGCCGTCGTCGGGCAGTAGGTCGTAGTACTTCTTGAAGAAGGTGGCGTAGCGCTCGTATCCGGCATCGCCTGCGCCGTCGGCGAAGTGCTCGAACGCGCCGAGCGACACGATGCGGTCCACCGGCTCGTCGAACAACTCCCAGCCCTGCAGCCGTACCTCTTTGCGGCGAGGGCTGTCCATCTCGTCGAACTTCTGCTGGTCGTGCGCCAACTGGTTCTCGCTCAACGTCAGGCCGATGACGTTGACGTCGTAGTGTTCGACGGCGTGGCGCATGGTCGACCCCCAGCCGCAGCCGATGTCGAGCAGGGTCATACCGGGCTCGAGGTTGAGCTTGTCCAGGGCGAGTTTGCGCTTGGCGAACTGGGCCTCTTCCAGCGTCATGTTCGGACGCTCTTCGAAGTAAGCGCAGCTGTACGTCATCGAAGGGTCGAGCCACAGCTTGAAGAATTCGTTCGATCGGTCGTAGTGGGACTGGACTGCCTCGACCGGAGGCTTTAGCTGCGTGCGACCCGTTTCACCCTGTGAAGTCATTAAATCGACCCTACATTTCCCGCTGATATGGATGCAATTGCGGCGACGGTCTCCTCGGCGCGCGCGTCTTGGTGTGTGGCTTCCCCCAGCATCGTGACGACGCTGGTGACAACCGGTCTCCCTTCGGCGTCTGTGACTTCGCTGCGGATCTCTGCGAGCACGGTGCCGTGGGACTCGATCACCGAGTCTAGGTAGGTGTCGAAGTACAACTTGTCCTGGGCCAGGATCGGCCGGTGAAACTTGAATTTCTGGTCGCGGTGGATGACCCGCGCGATGTTGATCGGGACGTTGAACTTGGTGAAAATCTCCAGCTGCACACGCCGCCCGGCTACCGCCAGGAACGTCAGTGGGGCCACCAGGTTTTCGTAACCTGCATCGGCCGCGGCCGACTCGGCATAGTGCATCGGGTGGTCATCTTGGAGCGAGGCTGCGAACTCCCGGATCTTCTCGCGACCGACCTCGAAGTAGTCCGGCGCCCGGTAATGGCTGCCGATGAGTCCCTGAGTTCCTTCGGGAAGTGTCATACGGCCGTCGCTCTCTACTCAAATACGTAGTCAGCGGCGCAGCTTATCAGCGCGATTGCCGCCGCGACGCCAATGCCGCCAGCGCGCCGCCGGCGGCACCCAGCGCCAGGGCCGACGGCACCCCGATCTTGGCGGCCTTTCGAGCGGTCCGGAAGTCGCGGATCTCCCATCCGCGTTCCCGGGCCAGGCCGCGCAGCCGGGTGTCGGGGTTGATCGCGACGGCGGTTCCCACCAGCGAGAGCATCGGCACGTCGTTGTAGCTGTCGGAGTACGCGGTGCAGCGTTTGAGGTTGAGCCCTTCCCGGATCGCCAGCGACCGCACCGCGTGCGCTTTTCCGGTGCCGTGCAGGATCTCGCCCACCAGTCGGCCGGTGAATATCCCATCGACCGACTCGGCGACGGTCCCGAGCGCGCCGGTCAAGCCGAGGCGGCGCGCGATGGTGGCCGCCAGTTCGTAGGGCGTGGCGGTGATCAGCCACACTTGCTGGCCGGCATCCAGGTGCATCTCGGTGAGCTCGCGGGTGCCGGCCCAGATCTTGTCGGCGATGATCTCGTCGTAGATCTCCTCGCCCAGCGTCACCAGCTCCTCGACCGACCGGCCCTCGATGAACGTGAGCGCCTTGCGGCGGCCGGCGGCGACGTCCTCGCTGTTCTCCTTGCCGAGCACCTGAAACTTGGCCTGCGCGTAGAGAAAACCGAGCACGTCGCGATAGGTGAAGTAGTCGCGGGCGGCCAGCCCACGGCCGAAGTGAACCGCCGACGAGCCCTGCACCAGCGTGTTGTCCACATCGAAGAAGGCGGCAGCGGTCAGGTCGATCGGCGGCTGCGGCCGCTCGTCGTCCGGGGTGGCCTGCAGATCGCTGAGTGCACGCTCCGCGCTCGCGTTGCTGATCAGCAGCTCCGCCTCGACGGGTGTGGTGCGGTCTGCGCGGTCCGAATCAGAGGACGCCATCAGACACCTCCTAAATCGCGTGCCCGCCCGGTGGCCTCCCAGGTGGCTTTCCGGTGGCCTCCCAGGTGGCCACTTGGTGATCGGTATAACCCTATCCGGCTGCCACACTGGTCGGCATGACCCGGACCCGTCCCCAGGTGGTACTGCTCACCCGCGACGGCTGCGCCATCTGCGAGCGGGTACATGCGCGGCTGGGCGAGCTGGCTGCCGAGCTGGGTTTCGACCTGTCGGCAACCGACGTCGACGCCGCGGCGGCCACCGGAAATCCCGGATTGCGGGCCGAATTCGGCGATCGCCTGCCGGTGATCCTGCTCGACGGACGCGAGCACAGTTACTGGGAGATCGACGAGCCCCGGCTGCGGGCGGATCTCGCGCGCTGACCGGAAGATGAATGGACATCAGGCGATATTTGGTAGCCCACTGGATAAACGATTACCGTAGAGACCAGTTCAGTACTGGAGGAAGCAAGGGAGCTGGCCAGGTGATGCTGCCGTGAGCATCCTGCTCTTCGGGGTTTCGCACCGTAGTGCGCCGGTCTCGGTCCTCGAACAACTCAGCATTGACGAATCCGATCAGGTCAAGATCGTTGACCGGGTGCTGCAGTCGCCGCTGGTGACTGAGGCAATGGTGTTGTCGACGTGCAACCGGGTCGAGGTCTACGCGGTGGTGGACGCGTTCCACGGCGGGCTGTCGGTGGTCGGGCAGGTGTTGTCCGAGCACTCCGGCATGTCGATGGGTGACCTGACCAAATATGCGTACGTCCGCTACAGCGAGGCCGCCGTCGAGCACCTGTTCGCGGTTGCCAGCGGCCTGGACTCAGCGGTGGTCGGCGAACAACAGGTGCTCGGCCAGGTGCGTCGCGCCTACGCCACCGCCGAGGCCAACCGCACCGTCGGCCGGGCGCTGCATGAGCTGGCCCAGCGTGCACTGTCGGTCGGCAAGCGGGTGCATTCCGAAACGGCCATCGACGCCGCCGGCGCCTCGGTGGTGTCGGTCGCGCTGGGCATGGCCGAGCGCAAGCTGGGCGGGCTGGACGGCAAGACCGCCGTCGTGATCGGTGCCGGGTCGATGGGAGCACTGTCGGCGGCGCACCTGACCAGGGCCGGCATCGGGTGCGTCCAGGTGCTCAACCGGTCGCACTCCCGGGCTCAGCGGCTGGTCCGCAAGATCCGCGAATCGGGCGCGCCAGCCGAGGCGCTGACCCTGGACAGCCTGGCCGACGCCTTGGCGGACGCCGACGTAGTGGTGAGCTGTACCGGGGCGGTGAGTCCCGTGGTGTCGCTGGCCGATGTGCATCACGCGCTGGCCGCCGCGCGCCGCAGTGAAATCGAAGAGACGGCTCATCCGCTGGTGATTTGCGACCTGGGCATGCCGCGTGACGTCGATCCGGCGGTGGCCGGGCTGCCCGGCGTCTGGGTCGTCGACGTGGACCGCGTGCAGCATGAACCGTCGGCCCATGCCGCGGCCGCCGACGTCGACGCTGCCCGCCACATCGTGGCGGCCGAGGTTGCGGCGTAC
>NZ_DATJYB010000409.1:0-6932 GCF_035499775.1 Mycobacterium sp.
GCGTTTGGCGGCAAGGGATATCACGTCACCACACCTGCCGAAGTGCGGTCGGCACTTGCTGCGGCAATCGCGTCGAACGGGCCGTCGATCATCGACTGCGTACTCGACCCGGCCGCCGGCGTGGAAAGCGGTCACCTGGCGAGCCTGAACCCGACCAGCGCGGCCACCCCGGCTCCAGTCAGCGCCGGCGGGTGAGTCCCACCAGTTGGGCCTCGAAGAACTCGTCGAGCGTCAGCTGTTGCGCGGATTCCTTCAGCGCGCGCGCAACGGGAGATCCCGGCCCGGAAGCCTTTGTGGCCAGGCCGATCTCGGCTTTCACGACAGGATCGACCATTTCGACCGCGCGGATCTCGCCCGTCATCGGCGTCGTCCACAGCCAGGTGTGCGGCACGATGCACGCCCAGTTTCCGGTGGAAACCTGGGCGAAAAGCGAAGCGACCGAATCAGTCTCGACCTGCGGGGTGACCTTGATGTCGTGGCTGGCGAAGGCCTCGTCAATGATCTGTCGGTCTCGCATATCGGCGGTCAGCAACGCCAGCGGGAGTTGCGCGACATCCGCCCACGCCATCGTGGATGCACCGGGGGCCAACATGTCCGACGGCGACAGCAGGACGTAGTGCTCGTCGTACAGGGGTAGCAGGTCGACGTCGTGGGAGTCTTCGGGCGCATGGTGGACGATGGCCGCGTCCAGCTCGAACTCGCGTAGCCGCCGGTACAGCTCGCTCGCGGCCAGCCGGGAGCGGATCTGCACTTTCACCAACGGATGCGCCGAACAGAAGGCCGAGAGCACCAGGGAGGCCGTCGTGGAGGCGGTGGGAACCGTGCCCAGCCGCAGCGTCCCGGTTATCCCGGACCGTACGGCGTGCACCTCGGCCTTGAAGGCATCGTGTTCGGCCAGAATCCGCTTGGCCCACACGACCAGCCGCTCCCCTTCCGGGGTGAGGCCTTCAAAGCTGTGTCCGCGGTTGATCAGCGTGACGTTGAGCTCGCGTTCGAGCTTGGCGATCGCGGCGGACAACGCGGGTTGCGACACGTAGCACTTCTCTGCCGCCCGGGCGAAGTGCCGCTCGTGGGCCACCGAGACGAAATACTCGAGTTGACGGAAGAGCACCCCACCTCCTCGGTCCACAGGGTTTGTAAGGCGGTCTGCGGCGCCTGATCTCGCTGAGGCTAACCCCTCGCGGCCGGCCAATCCAGCGTTTCCGCCCCGGCCATGCCATCTCCGGGCAGTTCCGGAAGTCGTCACCGGCGACAGGCGTTGTGGCACTGTTACTTTCGCGGCGGCACAGGTCAAATTCGGTGTGACAGATGCCGGCCGCAGGAACATATGTTCCAGCTCAACGACATTCGGACCACGGCGGGCACGCCACGGCCTTCGGGCGCCTCGGGCGGTGCGGACAGAGCCGTCGGCCACAACGTCGATCAGAAGCGGTGATCACGGCAAGACCCAACACAAGGCCTGACGGGCCGCTAACATAGCACCAGGCTAATAACGAAATGTTTGCTACGGAAACCAACTGGGTAGAGCCGACTAGAATGCCGGTGTGTTGATTGCACCATCTCGGAGGGTGAGGGCCATGCGTCGAGCAGTTCGTCATCTATTCGTTATGGTCGCGATATCGGCGATCGTCCTGGTAGGACCGGTCACCCGCAGTGTGGCCGCGGTTCCGGTGCCCGCGCCTGTCCCCGGCGTTGCTTCCGTCTTCCCGACCGACGGTGCGGTGGTGGGCGTGGCACAGCCGGTTGTGGTGACGTTCACCGCGCCGGTCACCGACCGCGCCGGCGCCGAGCGGTCCATCCGCGTCACCTCCCCGGGCAACACGACCGGGCACTTCGAATGGGTCGAGAACAACGTCGTGCAGTGGGTGCCCAACCAGTACTGGCCCGCGCACACCCACGTCTCGGTGGGAGTGCAGGCGCTGGGAACGGGATTCGAGACGGGTGACGCCCTGCTCGGTGTGGCCAGCATCTCCGCGCACACCTTCACCGTCAGCAGGAACGGCGAGACACTCCGCACCATGCCGGCGTCGATGGGCAAGCCCAGTCGCCCGACCCCGATCGGCAACTTCTCCGCCATGTCCAAGGAGCGCACCGTCGTGATGGACTCGCGGACCATCGGCATCCCGCTCAGTTCGCCCGACGGCTACCGAATCACCGCTTCCTACGCGGTCCGTGTCACCTCGAGTGGCGTTTACGTGCACTCGGCGCCATGGTCGGTGGATTCGCAGGGCCACGCCAACGTCAGTCACGGTTGCATCAATCTGAGTCCGGAAAACGCCGCGTGGTACTTCGACATGGTGACCGTCGGCGACCCCATCAACGTGGTGGCCTGACGCCGCCAGGCAACCCCGCCCTCACCGCCGTGTGCTAACGGTCACACCGGTGGGATGGAAGACTCGCGCCGCTCAGGCGGTTTGCCCTAGACGAGTCATCTTTAGGGACCTGGCAGAGAGAAGCCGACCATGACCGACCTGAGCGGCACCCAACGGGAACGCGTCGTCGAACGCGCACAGCAGCTGAACACCGACGACGCGCAATTCCGGGCAGCCCGGCCCGACGCGGCCATCCGGCAGGCGGCGCGGCAACCCGGGCTTCGATTGCCACAGGTCATGGAGACGCTGGTGGCGGGTTACGCGGACCGCCCCGCGCTGGGCTGGCGGGCACGGTCGTTGACGACGGACCCCGCGACCGGCCGCACCACCGCGCAACTACTGCCACACTTCGACACCATCACCTACCGCGATCTGTGGGCCAACGTGCGCGCGATCGCCACCGCGTGGCGGCATGACGCGACGGATCCGGTGGCGCCGGGAGACTTCGTGGCGACCGTCGGCTTTGCCAGCCCCGAGTACCTGACCGTCGACCTGGTCTGCGGGTATCTGGGACTGGTTGCCGTACCGCTGCAGCACAACGCCGCCGCGTCCCGGCTGCAGCCCATCGTCGAAGAAGTCGAACCGCGGGTCCTCGCGGCGGGCGCCGGGTATCTGGACCTCGCCGTCGAAGCGGCTCTGCGTAGCACCTCGTTGCGTCGCCTGTTGGTTTTCGACTACCAACCGCAGGTCGACGACCAACGAGAGATCCTGGAGCGCGCTACTGCGAAGCTGGCGGCCGCGGGCATGTCCGTGACGATCGAGATCCTCAGCGACGTCGTCGAGCGCGGTCGAGCGCTGCCGCCCGAGCCGATTTACACCGGCGAGGACGACCAACGTCTGGCCATGATCATGTACACGTCCGGCAGCACCGGATTGCCGAAGGGCGCCATGTACACCGAGCGGATGCTCGCCAAGGTGTGGACCAACGAGCTGCTGCCCGACTGGGAAGACATCCCGGTGCTCAACGTCAACTTCATGCCGCTGAATCACCTCGGCGGCCGCCTTCCGCTGGCGACGTCGTTCCAGGCGGGCGGCACCAGTTACTTTGTGCCGGAAAGCGATCTGTCGACATTGTTCGAAGACTGGAACCTGGTGCGCCCCACCGAGATGGGTCTGGTACCGCGGGTAGCCGAGATGCTCTACCAGCGTTACCAGAGCGCCGTTGATCGGGAAGTCGCCCTGGGCCTGAACGTTGGAGAGCCCGAACAGGCCGAGGCGTGGGCCCGAGCCGAACTGCGCGAGCTGGTCCTCGGTGGGCGCATCCTCACCAGCTTCTGCGGCACGGCGCCACTGGCCGCCGAGATGAAGGCCTTCGTCGAGTCGTGCCTGGACGTGCACGTGCAGGACGGCTACGGCCTGACCGAAGTCGGCATGGTCACCAAAGACGGCGTGCTGAAAAAGCCTCCGGTGATCGACTACAAGCTGGTCGACGTTCCCGAACTGGGCTACTTCCGCACCGACAAGCCACACCCGCGGGGCGAGCTGCTGGTGAAGTCCGAGACGGCCACCCCCGGGTATTTCAAACGGCCCGACGTCACCGCCAACGCCTTCGATCCCGACGGCTATTACCGCACGGGCGATGTGATGGCCGAACTCGGGCCGGATCGGCTTGCCTACGTCGACCGGCGCAACAACGTGCTGAAGCTGTCCCAGGGCGAGTTCGTCGCCGTCGCGCGGCTGGAAGCCGTGCTCTCCAGCGCGGCTCTGGTGCGGCAGATATTCGTCTACGGCAACAGCGAACGGCCCTATCTGCTGGCTGTCGTGGTTCCGACTGCCGATGCGCTGGACAGGTTCGCAGCCGGTCAGGATCCCGCGGGACTCAAGGCCGCCCTGAGCGAATCACTGCGGCAGACAGCAATTCTCGCCGAGCTGCAGTCCTACGAAGTGCCGGCTGACTTCCTGGTCGAGACCGTGCCGTTCAGCGAAGACAACGGCCTGCTGTCCGGGGTGGGCAAGCTATTGCGGCCCAAGCTCAAGGAGCACTACGGCGAGCGCCTGGAAGCCCTGTACGCCGAATTGGCCGCCACCCGGCAGACCGAGCTGCGCTCGCTGCGCGAAGGGGCGGCCGACCAACCGGTGATCGACACGCTGACGCACGCTGCCGAGGCGTTGCTGGGCTTGGTCGACACGCCCGCACCGGATGCGCATTTCATGGACCTCGGCGGTGATTCGCTGTCGGCGTTGACCTTCTCCAACCTGTTGCAGGACATCTTCGACGTGGAGGTGCCGGTGGGCCTGATCATCGGCCCGACGACCGATCTGCGCGTGTTGGCCAAACACGTCGAGGCCGAGCGTGAATCCGGTTCCAGGCGGCCGACGTTCGCGTCGGTGCACGGGCGTGGGTCAACGCAGGTGCGGGCCGCCGACCTCACGCTGGAGAGGTTCATCGACACGAAGACCTTGGCCGGCGCGCCGGGGCTGCCGCGGGCCACCGGCACGCCGCAGACGGTTTTGCTGACCGGCGCCAACGGCTACCTCGGCCGCTTCCTCACCCTGGAATGGCTGGAGCGGCTGTCCGAAACCGGTGGACGCCTGATCTGCATCGTGCGCGGCACGGACGCGGATGCGGGTGCCAAGCGGCTGGAGGAAGTGTTCCACAGCGGGGATCCGCAACTGGTCGAGCGGTTCCGCACGCTGGCCGCCGATCACCTCGAGGTCATCACCGGCGACATCGGTGACCCGAATCTTGGCCTGGATCAGGCGACTTGGGAGCGGCTGGCCCAGCAGGTGGATCTGATCGTGCACGCCGCGGCCCTGGTCAACCACGTGCTGCCCTACGACCAGATGTTCGGCCCCAACGTCGTGGGTACCGCCGAGCTGATCCGGTTGGCGATCAGCGGCCGGATCAAGCCGATCACCTACCTGTCGACGGTGGCGGTCGCGATGTACGTCGATGCGGCCGTGTTCGAAGAAGACGGCGACATCCGGGTCATGAGCCCGGTCCGCGCCGTCGACGACAGCTACGCCAACGGTTATGCGAACAGCAAGTGGGCCGGTGAGGTGTTGCTGCGCGAGGCACACGACCTGTGCGGCTTGCCGGCCGCGGTGTTCCGGTCCGACATGATCCTGGCCCACAGCGACTATGCGGGGCAGCTCAATGTGCCCGATGCGTTCACCCGGCTGATCTTGAGCCTGCTGGTCACCGGCATTGCGCCCGGCTCCTTCTTCGAAACCGACCCGCAGGGCAATCGGGCGCGAGCCCACTACGCCGGTCTGCCCGCCGACTTCGTGGCCGAGTCGATCACCACGCTCGGCGCGGCTGCGGGCGATGAGGGAGTGTATCGCTCCTTCGACGTGATGAACCCACACGACGACGGCGTCTCGCTGGACGTGTTCGTGGACTGGTTGATCGCGGCCGGCAACGACATCCACCGGATCGACGACTACGACGAATGGCTGGCGCGCTTCGAAACCGCGCTGCGCGGCTTACCGGACGGACAGCGCCAGCATTCAGTGCTGCCGCTGCTGGACGCCTACCGGAAGCCGCAGCAGCCGCTGCGCGGTGCGCCGGCTCCGACCGAGGTGTACCGCGAAGCGGTGCAGGAAGCCAAAATCGGTGCGGACAAAGACATTCCGCATCTTTCAGCGGCTCTGATCGACAAGTACGTCGCGGATCTGAAGTTGCTCGGCCTGGTATAGCCCCGGGCCGGATCAGTTCGGCAGGTTGGCCTTGATCACGGCGTCCTGCTTGCGGCCGATGTCCTTCGCGAACTCGGGATCCGTCGGAGCGTCGGGGGGGCTGTCGAACTCGATGCTGACCAGCGCCTTGCCCTCGGTGAACAACAACACCGTCACCGCTTGGGAGTTGTCCGGCGCAGGCCCGGAAATCATTGCCGCACCGGTGCCGATGTTGTCGACTGGCTGCCACGTGCCGGTGACCTTGCTCCCGTAGTTGTTCTGGGTGTTCTTAAGTCCCTCGGCCGCCGTCTTGGGTTCGTTGACGAGCAGGATCACAACGCCGATCCGGCGGCTGTTGTCCGCAGTGCTGAACATCTGCTGAACGCCAGGGGCGCCGTTAGGATTCTGCACCGGGTCGGAAGCCGTGAAATCTGGGCCGACGTCAGCCGCCTTGATCAGCAAATTGGTGTAGTCCCCGACCGGAGGATACGGCGGGGCCGGCGGGCTGGTTACGACCCCGGACGGTAGCGTTCCTCTGCTCTCTCCGGGGCCGCAGCCGGTGGTTACGGCACCCACCAGGAGGGCGACGACCGCCCAACCGACGATAGTTCTCCGAGAAAGCTTCATGGGCATTCCTTCCACCGTTGCGAGTGAGTGATCTTTAGTGGTCACGCGACTCGTACCCCATCTCGGGGTTGTTCCCCGGCCGGGGGGCCGGTTCCCTTCCGCGCTTCACGGCCACCGGCCGGGCGAGGCCCGGTCTTACGGTCGGCTCCACGCTTGACGGCGGCCCTAACTGGGCCGACGACGCTAACGGGTTCCTCGTAGCGTGCGAGGTTGATCGCGGCGTTGTCATCACGCTGGTGGGTGACCGAACACGCGTCGCATTGCCAATGTTCGTCCCAGCCGATGTCCTGCACATGCCCGCAGACGTGGCAGGTT
>NZ_DATJYB010000410.1:0-43088 GCF_035499775.1 Mycobacterium sp.
GGCCGAATGGCCTGGCAGCCGCCGTCGCGCTCGCCAAAGAGGGCGTGGACGTGACCGTGCTGGAAGCCGCGGACAAGGTCGGCGGCGGCGTCCGCTCGACCGACCTGACTCTGCCGGGGCTGATCCACGATGTGTGCTCGGCGATCCATCCCATGGCCGTCGGGTCGCCGTTCCTCAATGGGCTCGATCTCGAGCGCTACGGCCTGCGGTGGCTCTGGCCGCAGCTGGTCTTCGGTCCCCGCCCGACCGTCCACCCGTATCGACTCGGCGTTCCGGGCATGTACATCTGCTCGGCGGCCACCCCGCCAGGCCCGGGCGCGCACGGTATGTGCGGCGCCAACGCCGCCGCCGAGGCACTCACGTTTTTACGGCCCGAAATAGGCCTACCTCCGGCCGAGCGCGGTGTGCCGGACGTGGTACTCGATGTCGACCTGCTCGACGACGTCCCAAGCGGGAGCCACGGAGCCCGCGTCCTCCGGCAGCGAAAAGACCTGTAGGGCAGCTACGTGCATCGGGGTGTCCGACGTCTCGATGCGCAGAAAAGTCGAGTCGAGCAAGGGCACCCGGGATCGGGTGTCACTCATCTCAGGCCCTCTGCTTCGCCGGAGCGGAGATGCGGGGTGTGTTCCTGCGCAACGTCGGCTTGTCGACCTTGCCGACCGCGTTCGTGGGAAGCGCCTCAAGGATCGTGATGGCAACGGGCACCTTGATCTTGGTGAGGTGCTGCGCGCAGTGCTCGCGCAATGCCGCCTCGTCGGTTTTGGCGCCTGCATTGAGTTCGGCATAGGCGACGGGCACCTCGCCATACACGTCGTGCTGCGCGCCGACGACCGCAGCTGCCATCACATCCGGATGGGCCTGGAGGACAGTCTCGATCTCCTTGGGATAGATGTTCTCGCCGCCGCGGATGATCATGTCCTTGATCCGGTCGACGATCCGCAGATAGCCGTCCTCGTCGAGGATGCCGACATCGCCGGTGTGTAGCCAACCGTCACCGATCGTCGCCGCCGTAGCTTCGTCGTTGTTGAGGTAACCCACCATCACGTTGGGACCCTGGATGACGACCTCACCGCGCTCGCCGGCCGGCACGAGGCTGCCGTCGGGAGCCATGATCGCCACCGTCTGGCCGGGTAGCGCGATGCCGACCGTGCCGGGCTTGCGCAGCCCGATCGCCGGGTTGCACGTCGCAGCGCAGGTGCACTCCGACAACCCGTAACCCTCGACCATTGGGAATCCGAGAGTGCGCTCGACCGCGTCGAGCAGGTCCGCGGGGGCGGGCGCGGCGCCGCAGATGCCCAGTCGGATCGATGAGGTGTCCTTCGAGACTCCGGCCTGCACCGCCGCCAACAAGTGCGAGTAGATGGTCGGCACCGCCGAAAAATACGTCGCTCGGAGTTCTTCGATCGCCGCGAGGAAATTGACGGGGTGGAACCGGGCCTGGATGCTCACCTGGGCACCGACCGACATGGGTGTCAACACGCTGACGACAATCGCGTTCACGTGGAACAGCGGCAGCACGAGCAAGCAGTGGTCCACGGCGTCGATGGCGACCTGCTGCCCCATCATCGTGATCATCGCGTCCAGGTTGGCGTGGCTGAGCATCACCCCCTTGGGTTTGCCGGTCGATCCACTGGTGTAAATCAGCAACGCCAGGTCTCCCGGAGCGGTCTCGACGGGCGCCAGCTCGCCGGTAGGCGTCATGCGCATGTCCGAGACCGGAAGCGTCGCGGTGTCGTCGGGCACTTGGCTCGACTCGTCAACGATGACAAGCGCCGCGCCTGAGTCGCTGATCTGATGGGCCGCCTCGGTAGCGGTGAACACCGGGTTCATCGGAGTGGCGGCAGCGCCCAGCCGCCAGGCGGCGAACATCGCGACGAGCAGCTCGATCCGGTTAGAGAGCATGGTCGCCACCACCGATCCGCGGCGCACCCCCAGTTTGGCGAATTGTTCGGCTGCTGCATCCACCCGCTCGGCGAACTGCGCGTAACTCAGCGCTTGACGCTCGTCGCGCACGCACGGACGCTCGTCGTATATTGCCGGCCGCACCCAGGGCAGATAGTCCAGTGTCATCGCTTTGTCCTTCCTCGGACTGGTATGACACGACGCTAGGCTGACCGTGATGGGTGACACCATGTCCTGACGGGCCAAACCCAATAACGGGGATGGTTTCACTGGGCCAAACCATTGGTTGCCCTGGGTGGAACGAACGGGAGGCGGCCAAGCCGTTGGTCCGCAGTGGACAAGACTCCACTAGTCGAATCGATGTCGATGTCGACGCGGCGGTCCGTGTCCGCGTGGTTGAGGTCGCCGCGCTGATGGCCGATTCCATTGCCGAGCTGACCCAGAGCATGCAAGCCCATCAGGCCGCGGAGATCCCTGAGCTGCATGGCGACCCGTTGATCATCGACCTGCTCACCGCCAGCAACGAGAACAATCTGCAGACGATCATGCGCATCCTCCGGTACGACATGTCGCTTAGCGAAGCCACCGCCCCACCCGCCGCGGTCGAATACGCTCGCCGCCTCGCCCAGCGCGGGATCTCCGTCAACGCGCTCAACCGGGCCTACCGGCTGGGGCAGAAGATCGCCCTTGCCTGGACCGTCGAGCGGGTCTATGAAGCGGAACCGGATCCGCTGATCGCTTACCGCACCTCTCGGGTGTTTCTCGATGTCTCGTTCGAGTACGTCGACATCGTCTCCGAACAGGTCACCCACGAATACGAGGCCGAGCGGGCACGCTGGCATGCCAACCAAAACTCGGTGCGGTTCGCCACAATCGCCGAAATCCTGGCCGGCGAACCGCTGGACGTGCCGACGGCCGAAGCGATCCTTGGCTACCGGCTGCGCCAGCATCACCTTGGCGTGGTTTTATGGCGCTCCCGAGATCGCTCAGCTGCCGAGCTTCGAGACCTCGAGCGGTTCCTGGCTAAGTTGGCGAGTGCGCTTGGCTCCGCGTCGCAGCCACTCTTCGTGCCCCAAGACAAGTTGTCAGCCTGGGGCTGGATCTCCCTAGGCCGCAAGGCGGCCCCGCTCGCCGCCGGTGAACTCCAGAAGGTGCCTGACCTCGACGCTGCCGGCGTGTATATGGCATTGGGCGACTGTGGCGCAGGTGTTACGGGGTTCCGGACCACGCACATCGAGGCCCGCAGCGCATATGAACTGGCCCTTCTCGCGCAGGATGCGGCACCGCCGATCACCTCGTTCGCCGAGCCCGGTGTGCGTGCGGCCAGCCTCCTCGCTGGCGACTTGGACGCGACGCGGCGACTGGTCCGTACTGCTCTTGGGGCGCTGGCCGTCGATACCGAGCCGACCGCCCGTCTGCGTGAGACCTTGGCGACATTCCTTGGCGTGCAGGGCAGCTACGCGGCGACCGCAGAGCTGATGCACCTGCACAAGAACACGGTGAAATACCGCATTGCAAAGGCGGTCGAAGCACGCGGGCGACCCTTAGACGACGATCGCCTCAACCTCGAGCTCGCGCTGACCGCCTGTAAGTGGCTGCGCGACAGCGTGCTTCCCCAACCCAGTCCTGAACGAGCGGGGACGGTCAACACCACGAACTGATTGCTTTTTCGCTTTGAGGGCGGGCACGACCCATGACCAGGCGACATGAAAATGCCCTCTGAGCTGCATTAGCATTCAGAAGGATTTGGCGGTGGCGGAGGGATTTGAACCCTCGGACGGTGTTAGCCGTCACACGCTTTCGAGGCGTGCTCCTTAGGCCGCTCGGACACGCCACCGCTGAGCAGCTTACCGAACCGGCCCCCGGTCACCCCAATCGCTGGCGGGCGAAGAAGGCCTCCAGCGGCGCGGCACACTCCTGCGCCAGCACCCCGCCCCGCACGGCCGGGCGGTGGTTGAGCCGCCGGTCGCGGACCACGTCCCACAGCGATCCGACCGCTCCGGTCTTCGGCTCCCAGGCGCCGAACACCAGCCGCTCGACGCGGGCCAGCACCAGTGCGCCCGCGCACATCGTGCAGGGTTCGACGGTGACCGCCAGCGTGGTCCCCTGCAGCCGCCACCCCTCACCCAGCACTCCGGCCGCGGCCCGCATCGCCAGGATCTCCGCATGCGCGGTCGGATCCCCAAGGGCCTCACGGGCATTCACCGCGCGGGCGAGTTCGGTTCCGTCGGCGCCGAAAACCACCGCACCGATGGGCACGTCGCGGGGGCCTGCCGTCGCGGCAACCGCCAGCGCGGCACGGATCAGGTCTTCGTCAGCGATCACCGACCGGGTCTGATGGCGGCGACCCGCTGCGCCCGGCTCCGTCACTTGTGGCGACCCGCTGCGCCCAGCTCCGCCGCGCTTGCGATCACCGACCGAGACGGTCGATCACCGCCGACAGCTGGTCGGCGAAGCCCATCTCCCGGGCGATGCGGCCCAGTTGCTCGTCGGCGTACAGGTCGGTCTCGTCGAGAATGACGCCGAGCACCGACTCGGACAGCCCGATGTCGGACAGCAACCCCAGGTCGCCTTCCTCGAACGGATCGGCGTCTTCGAGATCCTCGGGATCGATGTCGGCGTCCAGGTTGTCCAGCACTTCGGCGGCGATGTCGTAATCCAGCGCGGCAGTGGCGTCCGAGAGCAGCAGCCGGGTACCCGACGGTGCCGGGCGCAGGATGACGAAGAACTCGTCGTCGACATCGAGGAGCCCAAAGACGGCGCCCGCACTGCGCAATTCGCGCAACTCGGTCTCGGCGGCCGACAGACTCGTCAACGACTTGGCCGCCATCGCAGAACAGCGCCATTGGCCCTCTTCACGCACGACAGCAACGCCGAAACCGTCCGGCGTGTCTGCCGACGGGCCCTGCGCCGAGGCCCGTTGTGCTCCCATGGGCGCCTACGCTAGTCGCTGACCAGGCCTGTGACCAGACGAGTGCAGGCGAGCACCCCGAGCAACCCACACCTGCAACCACCACCGGCACCGAACTGTGCCAACCTTGTGACTGTGGTGAAGCCACCGGTGTGCGTGCTCGGGCTTGGGTTGATCGGCGGTTCGATACTGCGGGCGACGGCAGCAGCCGGCCGTGAAGTCTTCGGCTACAACCGATCAGTGGAGGGCACCCACGGTGCGCGCTCCGACGGCTACGACGCCACGACCGAACTCGGCGAAGCGCTTGGCCGCGCGGCCGACACCGAGGCGTTGATCGTGCTGGCCGTCCCGATGCCGGCGGTGTCGAGCATGCTCGCCCACATCCGCGAGGCGGCCCCCAACTGTCCGCTGACCGATGTCACCAGCGTCAAGAGCGCGGTGCTCGACGAGGTCGCCGCGGCGGGGCTGCAGGAACGCTTCGTCGGTGGGCATCCGATGACGGGCACCGCGCACTCGGGGTGGGTGTCCGGTCACGGCGGGCTGTTCACCAGGGCTCCGTGGGTGGTCAGCGTGGACGATCATGTCGACCCCACAGTGTGGTCGATGGTCATGACGCTGGCGCTGGACTGCGGGGCTGTGGTGGTACCGGCCAGATCCGACGAGCACGACGCGGCAGCGGCCGCCATCTCGCATCTACCGCACCTGCTCGCCGAGGCGCTGGCCGTCACCGCCGCCGAGGTTCCGCTGGCCTTCGCGCTGGCCGCGGGATCTTTCCGCGACGCGACCCGGGTGGCAGGCACCGCCCCGGACCTGGTGCGCGCGATGTGCGAAGGCAACTCCGCCCAACTGTTGGTGTCTGCCGACCGGTGCATCGACCTGCTGGGCCGCGCCCGCGACTCACTGGCCGCCCAAAGCTCGGTCCAGGAACTCGTCGAAGCCGGCCACGCCGCGCGAACGCGCTACGACAGCTTCCCGCGCTTCGACATCATCGCCATCATCATCGGCGCGGAGAAGTGGCGCGAGGAACTCGCCGCCGCCGGCCGAGCGGGCGGGGTGATCAGATCCGCTCTGCCAAGCCTGGATAGTCCACAATGAACCCGTCGGCATCGACGCGCACCGTGGTGTCGGCGACCGGCGAACGCAACTTGATCCCGTCCAGGCGACCCTCGCTGGTGTAGCTCACGGTCGCCGCGCTGACAGACATCTCGGGCACGTTCACATAGACCATCGGCAAGACGATCGAGCCCGCCTCTTCGTGTAGGCCCAGTCGCCGGATCGGCAGCGCATTGAAGAACGGACTGAACACCACGTCGACGTCGAGGGCGCCGTTATATCCCGCCCGTCTCTGCCCCTGGTGGTCGGTGATCAACCACATGTTCTCCTCGTCGCGGGCAATGGCAAGCTGACGTTCCCGCTCGGCGAGGGTGACGGTAAGCCCGAATCGCTTGGTGGCGCCGCGATCGTCGGTCTGCACTTCGTAGAAGGCGCCGAACGCGGGGTTGGTTTCGGTGGCCGCGGCGACGATGCGGCCGTTGGCCCTGATTCGCTTGCCCGACAACTGCACTCGTACCGATTCCATGCGCGAAACGTCTTGTGCACGCCAGGTCAACATCGCCGGCCATACGCGCGGAGTCGAATCAGAAGAGGGTGCGTTCACTCGTCTACCGTAGAGCGTGTCCACCGACGGCGGCAGGTTTGTGTCCAACTCGCAGGCCCTCCCGGCGACCGAACATTTTGCCTAGCCGGCCGGTGCCCGGCACCGACAGCCACACCGCCAACGCCAGCAGGCCGTCGAGGATCAGCGCCAACGCGGCCACCATCAGCGCACCGACCAGCGCCAGGTGGAACTGGCGCACCTTGATCCCGTCGATCAAGTAGCCGCCCAGCCCACCGAGACTGGCATAGGCGGCCACCGTCGCCGTCGCGACCACCTGCAGGGTCGCGCTACGCAGCCCGCCCAAAATGAGCGGCATCGCGATAGGCAGCTCGACCCGCAGCAGCACCCGGGTCTCCGTCATGCCCATGGCGCGGGCGGCGTCGACCACCGTGCGGTCGACATTGGCGATGCCCGCGTAGGTGCCGGCCAGCAAGGACGGAACACCCAGCAGCATCAGGGCAACCAGCGGCGGCCCCAGGCCCAGCCCGAACAGCAGCACCCCCAGCAACAACACGCCCAGCGTCGGCAGTGCACGCAACCCGTTCACGGCGCCGACCACCAGCAGCTTCCCGCGACCGGTGTGCCCGATGAGCAGCCCGATCGGAACGGCGATCAGCGCCGACGCCCCTACCGCGATCGCGGTGTATTCCAGGTGCTCGGCGATCCGCGCCGCCAGCCCGACCGGACCGGTCCAGTTGTCGGCGGTCAACAGGTAGGACACCGCTTTCCCGACGAAGTTCATCGCGCGCCACCCACAATCGATCCCACCGCCGAGCGCCGCCGCGAGTGCCGTTCCCACGGCGTGGCCACTCGGCCCGCCACGTCGATCAGCATGTCGATCGCGATCGCGAGCACGAACAGCGCGATGATGCCGGCGACGATCTGATCGCTCTTGTTGGTCTGGTAGCCCTCGGTGAACCAGGTGCCCAGGCCGCCGATGCCGATCACCGAACCCACCGAGACCATCGCGATATTGGTCACCACAACCACCCGCAACCCGGCGACCAGTACCGGGATCGACAGCGGCAGCTCGACTTTCAGCATCCGCGCGATTGGCCCGTAGCCGACGGCGGTGGCCGCGTCACGCACCTGTGCCGGCACCGCGTCCAGCGCCTCGAGCACCGCCCGCACCAGCAGCGCGGTGGTGTACGCGGTCAGCGCGACCATGACGTTGGCCTCGTCGAGGATGCGGGTTCCGATGATCATCGGCAGGACCACGAACAATGCCAGTGACGGGATGGTGAACACCACGCTCGCGGTTGCCGTCGTGAGCCGTCGGGGAATCGGCGCCCGCTGCACCAGCAGACCCAGCGGCACCGCGATGGCCAGCCCGATCAGCACCGGCACCAACGCGAGCCGCAGGTGGATCACGGTCAGCGTCCAGGCGTCGTCGAGGTGGTTGAGCAGATAGTGCATGTTCAGGGCCCTTCGGGCCGGCGTCGGGCTTCGGCCTCGGCCAGCACATCGGCGGCCCAGACACCGCCGACCGCCTTGCCCGCGTTGTCGACGACGACACCGACCGACGACGGCGAAGACAGCGCCGCATCCAGCGCCTGGCTGAGATTTCCGCCCAGCCGGAACACCGAACCGACGCCGCTCATGCTGTCGACCAGCGACACGCCAGCGCGATGCCGGCGCACGCCGTCGGCGTCGATCCAGCCCAACGGCGCGCCTTCGGCGTCGACCACGACCGCCCAGCCGTCGGTCGGCTGCGCGGCGCCGTCGGCGAGTCGGTCCGCAGAGATCCGCTCGATGTCGTGCAGCGGCAACCCGGCCGCGTCGATGAGCTGCAGCCACCGGTAGCCGCGGCCCAGGCCGATGAACCTCGCCACGAAGTCGTTGGCCGGCCGGGACAGCAGCCGCGCGGGTTCGTCGTACTGCTGCAGCACTCCGCCTCGCCCGAACACCGCGACTCGGTCGGCGAGTATCAGCGCCTCGTCGATGTCGTGCGTGACGAAAACGATGGTCTTGTGCAATTCGCTTTGTAAGCGCAGTATTTCGCGCTGCAGCTCGTGACGGACCACCGGGTCGACGGCGGAAAACGGCTCGTCCATCAACAAGATCGGCGGATCGGCGGCCAGAGCGCGCGCCACCCCGATGCGTTGTTGCTCGCCGCCGGAAAGCTGTGCGGGATAGCGGGTGGCCAGATTGCCGTCCAGCCCTACCCGTTCGAGCACCTCGTAGGCCGCCTTGCGGGCGGCTTTGCGGGACTGGCCCTTCAGCACCGGCACCGTCGCGACGTTGTCGATCACCCGTTGGTGCGGCATCAGCCCCGCGTGCTGAATGACGTACCCCATTCCGAGGCGCAGCTTCACCGGGTCGACGGCGGATACGTCTTTGCCGTCGACGGTGATCGTGCCGCTGGTCGGCTCGATCATCCGGTTGATCATCCGCAGCGCCGTGGTCTTTCCGCTGCCGGAGGAGCCGACGAAAACCGTCAGCTTGCCGTTAGGAACTTCCAGGTTCAGATCGTCGACGGCGGTGGTCCCGTCGGCGAATACCTTGCTGACTTTCTCGAAAATGATCAACTGTCAGCCTATTTCCCGAGCGAATGATCGAAGCCGTTGTCGTGTACCCATTTTCGTGCAGCTTGGTCGGGATCCACGCCGGAGTTGCCCGCCACCGCGGCGTTGAGCCCAGCCAGGCCGGCGGTGGTCAGCTTGGCCGACACCGCGTCCAGCACATCCTTGAGACGGTCCGACTTCTTCTGCGAATTCACCAGCGGCACAATGTTGCCGGCCAGGAAGTTGTGCTCCGGATCCTCGAGCGCCACCAGGTGGTTCTGCGGGATAGCCGCTGACGTGCTGAAGATATTAGCGGCGGTCACCCTGCCCTCCACCAGCGCGCGCACGGTCACCGCGCCGCCGCCGTCGTTGATGGCGACGAAGTTGCCCGGGGCGATGTCGAGTCCGTACTTCTGCCGCAGCCCGGGTAGCCCGGCCGGCCGGGTCTGGAAAGCCGACGGCGCCCCGAATTTCACGTCCGCCGAGTGCGCCGCCAAGTCGGCGATCGTTTTCAGGTTCCACGCGGCGGCCGTCCCACTGGTGACGGTGACCGTGTCGGTGTCAGAGGCCGGCGACGGCGTCAGGATCGACAAGTCGCCGGGCAGCCGCTTGTAGAGCTCTAATTCGACCGCGTCGAGCATGGTCGCGGTGGAGTCGGGGGCAAAGTACAGCAGCAGGTTCCCGATGTATTCCGGCACCAGATCGATGGAATGATCTTTGAGCGCCGGGATATACGTCTCGCGACTGCCGATCCCCATCCGCCGCCCGACCTCGAAGCCGTTGGCCTGCAAGGCCTGTGCATAGATTTCGGCGACGACCTCGGATTCCGGGAAGTCGCCGGACCCGACCACGATGGATTTCATGCTGCGGGTCTCCGGCCCGAGCGGATCGGCGTTGCTGCATGCCGAAACCAGGCACAGGGTCGCCAGCCAGACTGCGAGGGGGAAAGCCGCGCCCAGCGCGCGCCGCGGCATTTTCATACGGTTGACAGTAATGTCAAATACGACGAGCCGCCGCCATGCGCGGTTCATGCGTTGCCATGTTTCCCGCGTGGTTTGGTTTCTTTCTGTGCCAGATGGGACAAAGATGAACTCATGAGCAGTGATACACCTGCCGCGTCAGAGCAGCCCCATGCGAAGGCCCCACACACGCCGGCCGCAACCCCGGCCCACGGCGCGGATCCGGGAGCCAAGCTGACCCGTGCCGGTGCCCTGTGGACATCGTTGATCCTCGGTTTCCTGGTCCTGATCCTGTTGCTGGTCTTCGTCACCCAGAACATCGAATCCGCCGATTTCCAGTTCTTGGGCTGGAAGTGGAGCCTGCCGAAAGGGGTGGCCATGCTGCTGGCGGCCATTGGTGGCGGGCTGATCACGGTGACCGTGGGCACCGCACGGATCCTGCAGTTGCGTCGAGTCGCCAAGAAGAGCCACGCGGTGGCCATCCAGGCCCGATCGCTAGCCGAGCAGCTTGGCGAGCTCGGCCAGACCTCGGGAGATTAACGGAGCCACGACTTCGGGCACCGAGTCGGACGTTTCACCGCGCGCCTGCTCCGACATGCGCCGGCGGAAATCTATGCCGGCGGCGATGATGGCCAGCTTGAAGTAGGCCAACGCCATATAAAACTCCCAATGCGCCAGCGACAGCCCGGAGACCAGCGAGTAACGATCCGCCAGCTCGTCGGCCGAGGGCAGCAGCGGCGACGTCCAGGCCGCTTGCGCACTGAGGATCAGGTCCAGCGCGGGATCGCGGTAGACACACATCAGGGCCGCGTCGCTGATCGGATCCCCCAGCGTCGAGAGCTCCCAGTCCACGACGGCGAGCACCCGGGTCGGGTCGTCGGCGTCCAGGATGGTGTTGTCGATCCGGTAGTCACCGTGCACGATCGAGGTGCGGCTCTGCTGCGGAATTGATTGCTGCAGACCGGAATGCAGCCGCTCGACGTCGGCGTCACGGTAGTCGTCAGGCAACCGCACCAGCTCCCACTGCGAACCCCATCGGCGCACCTGGCGCTCAAGATAGCCGCTGGGTTTGCCGAAATCGCTCAGCCCGACGGCATTCGGGTCGACGTTGTGCAGGTCGACGAGGACCCGGATCAGCGCGTCGACGCAGCCGTCGATGGCGCGCCGGCCGAGCGCCTCTAGCTGACTACGTCGGCGCACCACTTGTCCGGCAACGAATTCGACGATCTGGAACGGCGCGCCCAGCACCGAGTCGTCCTCGCACAACGCGATCGTGCGTGCCACCGGCACGGGTGTGTCCTGCAACGCGGCAACGACCTTGTACTCACGGGCCATGTCATGCGCCGACGGCGTCAGCCCGTGCAACGGCGGACGCCGCACCAGCCAGCTGGTCTTGTCGTCGTAGACCCGAAACGTCAGGTTGGAGCGGCCACCGGAGATGAACTTGCCCTGCAATTCGCCGTCGCGCTCGACGCCGAGCGAACGCAGATACCGGTCCAGCGCCGCCAGGTCGAGCCCGTCGAGTCGGTCAGCCGAAGTCACCTGACTTGTTTACCACCGCTGGATTGTTCGGCTCCTCCTCAGGCCGCTGCACGGCCCGCATCGTCGCCTCACCACCGCTGGTTTCTCGGCAGCAGATCCCACACGTGCTCGGTGCCGTTGACGCTGGCCACCGTCGCCTGACCGGTCCGGGAGTACAACAGCCGGGTGACCGACGCGTAGTCGATGGGAAACGACAGCACGCGGGCCGTCCCCAGAATTTCGTGCAGCAACACATTGATCACCCCGCCGTGGCTGAACGCCGCAACCGTGTCATCGGGCCCGGCTTTGGTGACGACGTCGTCGAGCGCCGCGCGCACCCGGGTCCGGAACGCGTCCTCGTCGACCGCACTGGGCAGCTGCCCCTGGGCCATGCGCGCCCACTCCTGCGGGTTTTCCTGGCGGATCTGCTCGATGGGGATGTACATCGGCAGGTCGCGGTCGTACTCGGCGAACCGGTCGTCGATCTCGACCGGTAGCTCACGCGCTGCGGCCACCGGTTGCGCCGTCTGGATGGCGCGGCGCTGCGGGCTGCTCACCACCCGCGAGATGGGGAACCTGGCAAGCGCCTCGGGCAGGCGCGCGACCTGCGCGAACCCGTCCTCCGACAGGTCCGGATCGGAGCCCTCACCGTGTTCGCTGCGCAGCGGCAGCGCGTGCCGGACCAGAAGCAGTTGCATGGGCCCAGCCTCGCACGGGAGATTTCGGGGGTTCCCAAGCCCGCGGAGAATGCTATTCTCTGCACAGAGAGCGGGGTGTGCAGGCAATGGTGACTGCGAGCGGAACTCAACTGAATGCCGGCGTCCTCGGTCGTTGGCTGGACGCGAACAACGCACCGGGCGGCGGTGAGCACCCGGTGCTGGGCCAGTTGAGCGGCGGCTCGCAGAACACCCTGTATCTGATCGAGCGCGGGCCCGAACGCATGGTGTTGCGGATGCCCGGCCCACGGGCCGATGCCGCCCGCATCGACGGTCTGCTGCGGGAGATCCGGCTGGTGCGCGCGCTGTCGGGAACCGATGTGCCGCATGCGGAGCTGATCGCGGCCGACGAAACCGGCACGGTGCTCGGCATGCCGTTCTACGTGATGCGCGCGATCGACGGATGGAGCCCGATGGACGGCGGCTGGCAACCGCCATTCGACACCGACCTACAGGCCCGGCGCGGCCTGGCCTTTCAACTGGTCGACGGGGCCGCCAAGCTGGGCCGGGTGGACTGGCGCGGTCAAGGACTCGACGGCTTCGGCCGTCCGGACGGATTCCACGAACGACAGGTCGATCGCTGGCTCAAGTTTCTCGACGCTTATAAGGTGCGCGAGCTACCCGGTTTGGACGAGGCCGCCGACTGGCTGCGCCGCAACCGGCCCGCGCATTACACCCCGGGCATCATGCACGGCGACTATCAGTTCGCCAACGTGATGTTCGCCCACGGCGAGCCGGCCCGTCTGGCCGCGATCGTGGACTGGGAAATGACCACAGTCGGTGATCCGCTGCTCGACGTCGCCTGGGCGCTGCTGGGCTACGACGATGAAAACCCCCGCGAAGACGGCTTTTATCTGGACATGCGCGGCATGCCGACGCGCAGCGAACTGCTGGCCCACTACGAGACCGTCAGCGGGCTCTCCACCGAGAACATCGACTACTACCTGGTGCTGGCCAACTGGAAACTCGGCATCGTGCTGGAGAAGACGTATGCGGCCGGTGTTCGGACAGGGAAGGTCGACGAGAAGATCAAGGATGCTTTCGGGGCGATGATCCCGCAGCTCATCGCGACCGCGGCCGGCCTGGCCCGGTCTTTGCCCGGTAAGGAGGACTGAAATGGGTTTTGCCGACCGGATTTTCGACCTCACCGGCCACGTGGTGCTGATCACCGGCGGCAGTCGTGGGTTGGGACGTGCAATGGCCTTCGGTGCCGCCCGCTGCGGCGCCGACGTGGTGATCGCCAGCCGCAACATGGACAACTGCGTGTCCGCCGCCAGGGACATCGAGGCCGAGACCGGCCGCTCCGCGATGCCTTACCAAGTCCACGTGGGACGCTGGGATCAGCTCGACGGCTTGGTTGACGCGGCCTATGACCGGTTCGGCAAGATCGACACGTTGATCAACAACGCGGGCATGTCGCCGGTGTACGACAAACTGACCGACGTCACCGAGAAGATGTTCGACGCGGTGATCAACCTGAATCTCAAGGGCCCCTTCCGGTTAGCGGCCCTAGTCGGCGAGCGGATGGTGGCGGCCGGGCGCGGGTCGATCATCAATGTGAGCTCCACCGGCTCGCTGCGTCCGGACGGCAGCATCATTCCGTATGCGGCCGCCAAGGCCGGACTCAACGCCATGACCGAAGGGCTGGCGCGGGCGCTGGGCCCCACCGTGCGGGTGAACACATTGATGGCCGGGCCGTTCTTGACCGACATCAGCAAGGCGTGGGGCCTGGAGCAAGACCAAATCAACAGGTTCGGCCATCTTTCGCTGCAGCGTGCCGGCCAGCCACCCGAAATCATCGGCGGCGCATTGTTTCTGGCTTCCGACGCAGCTAGCTTCACCACTGGTTCGATCTTGCGCGTCGACGGCGGCATCCCCTAGAAGTCAGGAGTAATCGAATGTCTTGGGATTTCTCTACCGAACCCGAGTTCGAGAAGAAACTGGACTGGATTCGCGAGTTTGTCCGTGAAGAGGTGGAACCGCTCGAGGTGCTGTTCCCGGGCTGCGAGTTCCTCCCGCTGACCGACGAGCGACGCCGCATTGTCGACCCACTCAAGCAGCAGGTTCGCGACCAAGGCTTGTGGGCACCACATTTGGGCCCCGAGCTGGGCGGGCAGGGCTTCGGCGCGGTCAAGCTGACGTTGATCAACGAGATTCTGGGTCGCAGCCCCTGGGCACCGATCGTATTCGGAACGCAGGCGCCTGACACCGGCAACGCGGAGATCATCGCGCGCTTCGGAACCCAGGACCAGAA
The DNA here is from genome assembly GCF_035499775.1 of Mycobacterium sp. Taxonomy (GTDB): domain Bacteria; phylum Actinomycetota; class Actinomycetes; order Mycobacteriales; family Mycobacteriaceae; genus Mycobacterium. The sequence continues at coordinate 14,425 of NZ_DATJYB010000410.1, forward strand.
GGACCGGTACCTGGACGGACTGCTGTCCGGGGAGATCTTCTCGTGTTTCTCGATGACCGAGCCGCAGGGTGGGGCCGACCCGCGAGTCTTCACCACACGTGCCGTGCGGGACGGCGACGACTGGGTGATCACCGGACGAAAGTTCTTCTCCTCCAACGCCGCTGTCGCGTCGTTCTTCATCGTCGTCGCCATCACCGACCCGGATGTGCCCGTCCACCGCGGCGCGTCGACCTTCCTGATCCCGGCGGGCACCGAAGGCCTCACCATCGAAGCCAACTACCACTTGGTCGGCGCCTCACCGAATGAGCCGGGGCACTCCCTGGTCCGCTACGACGGGGTTCGGGTGTCGTCCGACGCACTGCTCGGCGAAGCGGGTCTCGGCTTTTTGATCCTGCAGGCCCGGCTGGCCGGCGGGCGGTTGCACCACGCGATGCGGTCGATCGGGGTAGCGCAACGGGCTGTCGAGATGATGTCCCGGCGCGCGAAAAGTCGTTTCACGCAGGGTAGTTCGCTGGCCGATAAGCAGTTGGTGCAGCAGTTCATCGCAGACTCCTACACCGAGCTGATGCCGTTCCGGCTGGCGGTGCTGCACGCCGCCTGGCTGATCGACACCGCCGGCGAGCACGCGGCTCGCGCCGAGATCGGTGCCTGCAAGATCCTGGCGTCGCAAGTGCTCAAATCGATTGGGCTGCGCGCGATCCAGGTGCACGGCGCATTGGGCACCACGACCCAGCTGCCGTTGGTCAACGTGCTGCTCGGCGGGGTGGCGCTCGGGCTGGCCGACGGGCCCACCGAAGCGCACAAGGTCAACCTGGCCAAGCTGCTGCTCAAGAACTACGAGGGTGAGGATCCGGAGTGGCCCAGCGAATTGCGGGACATCCGCCTCGAGGCCGCCCGCGCCAAGTACGGGGATCTTGCTCCGGCGCTTGCTGATTAGCCGTGAATAGCCGAGTCACCGCGGCCGTCGAACGGGCACTCGACGACCGGCAGCGCGAGGCCACCGAGGAGGTCGAACGCATCCTGGCGGCGGCGGTCCGCGTGATGGAGCGGGCCGCACCCGAGCCGCCGCGGGTCAGCGATATCGTCGCCGAGGCCGGTTCGTCGAACAAGGCGTTCTACCGGTATTTCGCCGGCAAGGACGATCTCATCCTGGCCGTGCTGGAACGTGGGGTGGCGATCGTCGTGTCCTACCTTCAGCATCAGATGGCCAAGGAGTCCCAGCCGGAGGACAAGGTGGCGCGCTGGATCGAAGGCACGCTGGCACAGGTCGCCGACCCGCACCTGATCAGCATGAGCCGCGCGGCCGCCGGGCAGATGTCGGCCGGAACCAATTGGCGGGCAGCCGAACGGGAGATGATGCGGCCGATGCGGGATCTGCTGATTGAACCGGTCACCGAGCTGGGTAGCAGCGATATCGATCGTGACGTGGAGGCGGTGTTCAGCTGCACCGCCTCGACCATGCGGCGCTATGTCGGGGCCACCGACCGGCCTGACGCCGCCGACATAGCACACCTGGTGCGATTCTGCCTGAGCGGGTTGGGGGTTGGTTGATGCGCGCGGTCGTCTGCACTGCCTACGGCGCACCGGAGGATCTGGTCGTTACCGACGTCCCCGACCCGGTTCCGGCGCCCGGCCAAGCGTTGGTCCGGGTCCACGCGGCGGCGGTCAACTTCCCCGACGTGCTGTTCATCGCCGGCAAGTATCAGGTGCGAATTCCGCCGCCGTTCATACCGGGCAATGAGATCGCCGGTGAGGTCGTGGCTGTCGGCGACGGCGCAACGGTCGGTCTGGGCCAACGGGTGTTCGGTACCACGTTCGGAGCATTCGCCGAACTGGCGCTGCTGGACGGGACGACGGCGGAGCTGATACCCGACGGGGTCGACTTCGCTTCCGCTGCCGCATTCGGCGTGACTTATCGGACCGCCTATCACGCAGTCCGATCGGTGGCTCGAGTCGGGCCGGGTGACTGGGTCGTGGTGCTCGGCGCGGCGGGCGGCGTGGGTCTGGCGGCTGTCGACTTGGCGGTGGCGATGGGGGCGCGGGTGCTGGCGGCGGCGTCCAGCCCGGAGAAGCTCGAGCTGTGCCGGCAACGGGGTGCCGAGGCCACCGTCGACTACGACAACGAGGATCTCAAGCTGCGCATCCGTGAACTCACCGGTGACAGCGCGCGAGTCGTGCTCGACCCGGTCGGTGGGTCTTATGCGGAACCAGCGCTGCGCGGGCTGGCGCGCGGCGGCATCTTTGTCACCCTGGGCTACGCCGCTGGATCCATTCCGGCCATTCCCCTCAATCTCGTCATGCTCAAGGACGTCACCATCCGTGGCATGGAGATCCGGACGTTCATGGCCGACTACCCCGACGAGGGCGCACGCGACCTCGCCGAGCTGTCGCGGATGTTCGCCGATGGCAAGATCCGGCCGTTCATCGGCGCGCGCTTCCCGTTGTCCGAAACTGCTGCGGCTCTGCGGTATGTCGCGGACCGCAAGGTGCTGGGCAAGGTAATCGTCGAGGTGACGCGTTAGTAGCTCGAGCAGACTTAGGGCGTGACGATGTTGAAGCTCGGGTCCGGTTGATCGAGTACACCCAGCAACGTCTGCAGCGCCGCCGGGTCTCCGGACACTTCGAGCCCCGGCGAGGTGAAGTCCCCCATCGACACGGCCAGCAGCCGAAACTTGCTGTCCAGCTTGACCGTAACGGTTGCCGTCGAAGGGTCGGCCGCAACCTTGCGGTAGACCAGCACGCCGTTGCGCAGCGTCAGCCGGTAGTTGACGTTCAGGTCGGCGAAAGTGACATCGATGGCGATGTCGAGGTCCCAGCTGCGCGGTCCGTTCACGCTGATGGCGAGGCTGTCGAAGATCTGCTCCGGGGTCAGCTGGGAAAGTAATGTCGGCGAGGTGGCTGTCGTCGCGGTGCCGAAGTTGCCGTCGCGCAATTCGGTTGCCCCAGAGAGGAAGAAGTTGCGCCACGTCCCGTTCTCGGCGCCGTAGGCCAGCTGCTCCAGCGTGTCGGCGTAGAGGGCGCGGGCCGCATCGTGCTGATCGTCGGTGAAGATCGCGTGGTCCAGTAGCGTTGCCGCCCAGCGGAAGTCGCCGGAGTCGAACGCCGTCTGGGCGAGCTCGACCACCCGGTCGATGCCGCCCAGCGCTTCGACGTACCGCGGACCCAACGCCTCTGGGGGGTGGGGCCACAGGCGGCCGGGATTGCCATCGAACCAACCCATGTAACGCTGGTAGACCGCCTTCACGTTGTGGCTGACCGACCCGTAATAGCCCCGGGTATGCCAGGCCTGGTCCAGCGCCGGTGGCATCTGGAACATTTCGGCGATCTCCACGCCGGTATGTCCCTGGTTGAGCAGCCGCAGCGTCTGGTCGTGTAGGTAGGCGTACAAATCCCTTTGCAGCGAAAGGAATTCGATGATGCGCTCCCTGCCCCAGGTCGGCCAGTGGTGCGACGCGAACACCACGTCGGCGCGGTCGGCGAACGTGTCGATCGCCTCGGTGAGGTAGCCCGACCAGGCATGCGGGTCGCGCACCAGCGCGCCCCGCAGGGTCAGCAGGTTATGCAGGTTGTGAGTGGCATTTTCGGCCATGCACAGCGCGCGGAAACGCGGGAAATAGAAGTGCATCTCGGCTGGGGCCTCGGTGCCCGGTGCCATCTGGAACTCGATCTCCACACCGTCGATCGTGTGCTTCTCTCCGGTCCCCTGGATGTCGATGGTAGGCACGATGATGGCCACCTCACCGGTGGACGGGGTCTGGCCGAGCCCGCAGCCCACCTGCCCTTGCGGTCCACGCGCCAGCAGCGTGCCGTACATGTAGGTCGCCCGACGCGTCATTGCCGGACCCGCGTAGACGTTCTCCTGGACGGCATGCGTGGTGAAGCCTTCGGGCGCCAGCACCGCGACCGCGCCCGAATCCACGTCGGCTTGCGAAGTGACGCCGAGGACTCCGCCGAAATGGTCGACGTGGCTGTGGGTGTAGATCACCGCGACGACGGGACGGTCACCGCCGCGATGGGTGCGATACAACTCCAGCGCCGCGGCGGCCACCTCGGTGGACACCAACGGATCGATGACGATGAGTCCGGTGTCGCCCTCGACGAAGGTGATGTTCGAGAGGTCAAGGCCACGAACCTGATAGATGCCCGGCACTACCTCGTAGAGACCCTGTTTGGCGACCAGCGTCGACTGCCGCCACAGGCTGGGGTGCACCGACGTCGGCGCGGGGCCGCCCAGGAATGAGTACACGTCGTTGTCCCATACCACCCGTCCGTCGGCCGCTTTGACGACGCACGGAGACAAGGCGGCAATGAAGCCACGATCGGCAGCGTCGAAATCCGCCGTGTCGTGGAAGGGCAAAATGTGTTCGCTATAGGCCGACTCGATGACTGCGGTAGGGGGTTTGGAGTCCACCGCCACTACTTTGCCATCAGGCCGGCCCGCCGAGAAGGCCCGTTGTCGGTCAATCAGCTCACCAACGAAGTGGCCAGGTTAGCGTGATCCAGGGCCCTAGGACTTACTGTGTTAGGCATGTCGGGACCACCAGATCCTTCGCCCACCGACGGCGGTACGCCGTTTGGCCGGTATCGGTTGATCGAGTTGCTGGGCCGTGGAGGCATGGGTGAGGTGTGGCGGGCCCGCGACACGGAGGCCAACAACCGCACCGTGGCGATCAAGCTGCTTCCGGCCCATCTGGTCGGCGACAGCTCCTTTGTGCGGCGGTTCCGCCGGGAAGCTGACGCCGCCGCGCAGCTGAACAATCCGCACATCATTCCGATCCACAACTACGGCGAAATCGACGGCAAGCTGTATGTGGACATGCGGTTGGTGGAGGGCCGCGATCTGCAGCAGGTGTTGGCGGAGGGCCCGTTGGAGCCGGCGCGTGCGGTGCGGATCATCGAGCAGGTGGCGAAGGCGCTGCAGGCCGCCCACAAGGTCGGCTTGATCCACCGTGACGTCAAGCCGTCCAACATCCTGGTCGACGACGACGATTTCGCCTATCTGATTGATTTCGGCATCGCTCGCGGAGCCGACCAGACCGGCTTGACCGGCACCGGGAACATGATCGGCAGCCTGCATTACATGGCACCGGAGCGCTTGCAGGCGCAGGATGCCGATGCCCGCGCCGACATCTACGCGTTGGCGTGCGTGCTGTACGAGTGCCTGACCGGGGCCCGTCCTTTCCGCGGCGACTCGATGGAAAGCCAAGTGGCCGCACACCTTACGGAACCACCACCTCAACCATCAACCCATTCCAACGTGCCCCCGCAGTTGGACGCGGTGATCGCCAGGGGAATGGCCAAAAACCCGGGTGTGCGATATCCGACGACAATCGAATTGGCAACCGCCGCGCGAGATGCGATTACCGTCCCTCATCAACGACCCACACCGGCTGTCCCGCCGCCCCCGGACACTCGGCGAGCATCCACCCCGCCGCCAGAGCCGGCTTACGATCCGCTGGCTTTCCAGTCGAACACCGCTAAGCCGGAGACCTACGTCCCGGCGAACCCGGCAGCACCGCCGTGGGCCGCGCCCTATGGCCAGGCAAGCAGCGGTAAGGGCAGCCGGGGCGTAGCGATCGCAGTGATCATCGGCGCGATTGCACTTGCCATCGTGGCCGCAGTGGTCGGCGTCATCTTCTTCGTCGTCAACAACTTCGGCTCGTCAGAGCCCTCCCCGACAGCGGCGATGCCCTCGATCGCGATCCCATCCTTTGGCCCTCATAGCTTGCGCCCATCCGGGAACCCACCATCGGCTAACAGCGGCGCTGCCGGCAGCGCGAAGGTCCTCATCGACGGCGTAGACCAGAATGTGGGCGGGCGAGTCAGCTGCTCGGGCGGGAGCGGGAGCGGCAACTTCACCATCTCGATCATCGGTGGCTCGTCGACCGGCATCGCCGCCGTGCTCACCGACGCCGACCCTCCGGTGGTGACATCCGTTGCTCTGGGCAATGTTAACGGCGTGATACTCGGATATGCCGCGGGCGGGCAGGGCAACGCGTCGGCCATTAAGGACGGCAACAACTACAAGATCAGTGGGACTGCCACCGGGGTGGACATGTCCAACCCGATGGCGCCGGTGACCAAGCAGTTCGAAATCGACGCGACCTGTCCCTAAAGTGGCGACCCGTTGAGCGGCAACCGCACCGTGAACTCGGTGTGACCGGGTGAACTTTTCACCGCGATCGTCCCGTGGTGCGCCTTGACCACGGCGGACGCGATCGCCAGACCCAGCCCCGTGCTGCCGCCCTTGCGCGACCGCGAGGTGTCGCCGCGGGCGAACCTCTCGAACACCTCCGATTGCAGCGCCTTCGGAATTCCGGGGCCGTTGTCGATCACCTGCAGGACGCTATAGGTCGGCTCGGTGCTCAACCGCGTCGTCACGACGGTGCCGGCGCTGGTGTGGACGCGGGCGTTGGCAAGCAGGTTGGTCACCACCTGGTGCAGCCGCGCGGCGTCACCCGGCACCACCACCGGTTCTTCGGGCAGGTCAAGCTCCCACTGGTGATCCGGGCCGGCGACGTGCGCGTCGCTGACCGCGTCCACCGCCAGCCGGGAAAGGTCCACCTGCTCGCGTTCCAGCGGCCGGCCGGAATCCAGGCGGGCCAGCAACAGCAGGTCCTCGACCAGACGCGTGATCCGCTCGGTCTCCGACGCCACCCGACTCATCGCGTGCGCCACCGCGTCGGGATCGTCGCCCATCCGCTGCGTCAGTTCGGTGTAGCCGCGGATCGCCGCCAGGGGCGTGCGCAGCTCGTGGCTGGCGTCAGCGACGAACTGCCGCACCCGGGTCTCACTGGCCTGCCGCGCCGACAGCGCGGCGACGATGTGGTCAAGCATCCGGTTAAGTGCGGACCCGAGTTGGCCCACCTCGGTGTAGGGGTTTGCGTCGGATTCGGGGACCCGCACCGGCAGCTCGACTTCACCGCGGTCCAACGGCAAGTCGGCGACCTTGCTCGCCGTTTGCGCGACCCGCCTTAGCGGCGCCAGCGCCCGTCTGATGATGACGATGCCGGCCGTGGTGGCGGCAACCAGCGCGATGAGGGTGACGACGGCGAAGATCACCAGCATCCGGAACATCGTGGCGTCGACGTTGGACATCGACAGGCCGGTGACGATGACGTCGCCGCCACTTCGGCTGGGGGCGGCGACGACACGGTACCGGCCCAGCCCGTCGAGGTTCACCGTCACCGCTGCGCGGCTTTCGGCGATGTGTTCCAGCTGGTTCTGCGCGGTCGGGGTCAACGCGGCCCGAGAACCGCTGCTGGTGAGGTAGCCGGCGTCGATCGTCTTGCCATCGCTGACCACCGCCGCCACCATGCCCGCCGGCTGCCCCGGTGCGTCGAGGAACCGCGGCCCGGGTCCTGGCCGCGGATAGCTATGCGGCTCGTGTCGCCAGCCGGGTTTTTCCGGATACATCAACGCCGACCGGTAGGACGTCCCGCCGAGCTGCTGATCGAGCTGCTTCAGCAGGTGATGACGCAGGGCGAGTTCGGTCGCGGCAGTGATTCCGACGCACACCACGGCGAGCACGACGACCTGCCCGACCAAAAGCCGGAAACGAAGCGACCAGACTCGCGGAGTTCTAGCGGGCCGGCTTAAGGACATAGCCCGCGCCGCGCAGCGTGTGGATCATCGGTTCGCGACCGCTGTCGATCTTCTTGCGCAGGTAGGAGATGTACAACTCGACGATGTTCGACCGGCCGCCGAAGTCGTAGCTCCACACCCGGTCCAGGATCTGCGCCTTGCTCAGTACCCGCTTGGAGTTGCGCATCATGAACCGCAGCAATTCAAACTCGGTGGAGGTCAACGAGATCGGTTCGCCGGCGCGCGTCACCTCGTGGCTGTCCTCGTCCAGCACCAGGTCCCCCACCACCAGCTGCGCGCCGCTGTCCACCGTAGTCACCCCGGTGCGCCGCAGCAGGGCCCGCAACCGCAGCACCACCTCCTCGATGCTGAACGGTTTGGTGACGTAGTCGTCGCCACCTGCGGTCAACCCCGCGATGCGGTCTTCCACCGCGTCCTTGGCGGTCAACAGCAGCACCGGCAGCTGCGGAATCTCTTCACGCAGTTTGTGCAGCACGTCGAGGCCGCTCATATCGGGCAGCATCACGTCGAGCACGACAACGTCGGGGCGCTCCGCGCGGGCCGCCGCGATGGCCGACGACCCGTCTACGGCGGTGGCGATATTCCACCCCTCGTACCGCAACGCCATCGACACCATCTCGGCGAGAACGGGTTCGTCGTCGACTACCAGCACATGGATCGGGTTACCGTCGGCACGACACATCACGACGCGCTCTACCGCTGTTCGGGGATATGACACAACCTCAAGTATCCGCAACTGACTGGGCCAACGCTATGGCATTCCTTTGTGTGGCCTGTGAAAAAATAAGCCGCGTGGCCGCCGAAGCGGCCACGCGGCCTTTTCGTCGCTAGTGGCTGGTCGCCACCATCGGGGTTAGTACCAGTACCGCCTGCCGGCGACCGGACGGCCCATGGAGCCCAGGGCCCACATCACCACGCCAATCACGGTCAAAATGATGCCCAGCACCCACAACAAATGGATTCCGAACACAAACCCAAGGATCAGCAAAATAACGCCGACGACAATCATGACAACTTCCTTTGTTCGAAGGTAGGAGTTCACTGCTTGGGCTGCGGTACATGCGTATCGCAGTTGACTTGCGGGTTGAACTTGTAATTCAAGGGACCCGCAACCACTGTCGTCGCGATAGACGCCGCTGAGGCGCAGTTAGTGGGCCCACTCTTGAAGTAGTCCCGCTGGTACGCGGCGAAGACTCCGATCAGTAACCACACCACGACAATTGCGCCAAGAATTCCACGACCTCGCATCGTGACCTCCGTTGTGTCCGAGAAGGATTCCCGTGGAAGTAGCGATACCCGTTGCACCCACGTCTAAACATTGCGGGTCGTCGAATCGGCGCCGTTAAGCCTTACGGATGTTGGGCGAGCCAGGCAGCGGCGCGCCTTTTCGATGCCCGCGAGAGCCAGGCGTCCTGAATCAACTCGGCTAATTCCGTCGTGCTGATTTCCTTCAAGCGACCGGCCCGCACCAAGACCGACGGATGCCCGTCGAAATGGCCTGTGCTAAAGAACGGTGAAGCAGGATCCTGGACCAGCGCGAGCTTGTCGCTCTCTGACTCCACCCACAGCATGATCACGTCTGGATAGCGTTCACCGGTGACCGGATCGGTTGCGTCGGGCTGGGGAGTCCGGAAGAACACGAACGACTTTCCGCCTACTTGATAAATGAAGTTGCCCTTCGGCCCTTCCAGGCGGGTGACGTGGGGCATCGACGCGGCGATCCGGTGCACGTCGTCAACACGGGCGGCTCGATCAGCCATGGCGGCGACGATACCCGGCGGCGTGCGACGAAAACCATTGGTGGAACTGGACCTGAGCGCAAGCGGGCTCGGCGGATTCGATTTCGCCGGCGGCGCCATACGGTATGGTCCGCATCTGGGTCATGGTCGAAGACCGACAGGGCTGACAAACATCGAGATACGTCCCGCCAGGAAGTGCTGCGTTGACCGACACATTGTTCGCTGACGTCTCCGAATTTCAAGTGCCCGTCGACGACTCGTATCCGTACCAGGTGCTTTCGATTCGCGTTTGCGATGGCACCTATCACGATCACAACTTCGCGCAGAACTACGCGTGGATGCGCGACGCACTGGACAGCGGTCGACTGACGTTCGGAATCATCTACACCTATGTGCGACCCAACTGGGCGGCCAACGCCAACACGGTGCGCTCGATGATCGACGCCCAAGGTGGCCTGCATCCGCGGGTCGCCTTGATGCTCGACGTCGAATTGGGCGGCAATCCGCCGGGAGACGGGTCGAGCTGGATCAATTCGCTGTATTGGAACCTGGCCGACTACGCGGGATCTACGGCGCGAATCATCGGCTATGCCAATGCTTTTGACTTTTACAATATGTGGCGGGTACGCCCGGACGGCCTTCGCGTCATCGCGGCGGGTTACGGGTCCAATCCGAACCTTCCCGGGCAGGTGGCGCACCAGTACACCGACGGCAGCGGTTACAGCCCCAATCTGCCGCAGGGGGCGTCGCCGTTCGGCAATTGCGACATGAACTCCGCCGACGGGCTGACACCGCAAGAGTTTGCGGCCGCATGCGGGATCACAACGAACGGAGGATGGCTGATGGCGCTCACCGACCAGGAGCAGACCGAACTGTTGACCAAGGTCCGCGAGATCTGGGATCAGTTGCGCGGGCCCAACGGCACCGGCTGGCCGCAACTCGGACAGGACAGCCAGGGCCAGAACCTCACGCCCGTCGACGCCATCGCCGCGATCAAGAAGGACGTCGAAAGCAATCCGCCGTCGACGTAGCCAGTCAGCTCAGTGAACCCACGCCCCTGCAGTACTGCTTCGGGTCGATGTCGCCATCAGTGAATGCCGACTGCACAATGTAGCCGATCACCGCGCCGCCAATCGCGATCGCGGTGGCGGACGCGTCTTTTCGACCCGTCCACCGGGAAACGGCTTCGGCGAACGCGGCCCGCTGAAGCCCGAAGGCCGAGACGACCATCGCCTTGGTCTTGGGCTGCGTCTGAGCGTGCGCCCAACCCTGGACAGCCAACCGGAACAGGTCGACGCCTTCGGTGTGGTGGCGGAATTGCCGGAAGGTCTGCAGCAGTGCCAACAGATATGCGTTTGGGCCCGAGATGTCCTCGCGTTCGCCAACCTGGCCGATCAGCCCCGCAACTTCGATCAGCGACGTCTCGATCGCGGCGTGGATGAGGGCGTCCTTCGAAGGGAAGTAGCGGTACATCGCGCCGGCTGACACGCCGGCTTCGCTGCGGATGTCCTCCATCGAGGCGGGCGCCACCCCGATCCGGCTGACGCACCGTCGCGCCGCGTCCAGGTAGCGCTGCTCCTGGGCCTTCCACTGATCCTCCGTCACCTTCGGCATAGGAACATCATACGTGAACTAACATTCATGGAAAGGCCGTCGGCCATGGCGTTCACTCGCATCCGCTGCCTCAATTGCGCATCGATTCAAGGTATTTCACTACTGGGGCTCAAAAGGGTTGTGCGCGCGGAAGATATCGGCTCGATCTGCTCAAGGCACCCAGCCTCACTCAGTTTCAGTGCCCGAGCACTTTGTCCAGCAGGGCAGTGAGCCGGTGCTGTTCGCTCGTGCTGAGCCTGTCGGTCAGCGGCAGCACAAGGCCGTCGATTTCGGCAACGACCCGGGTCGCGAGGCGCCTCGCCTCGGTGGTCAGGCTTACCCGCACCGATCGCCCGTCGGCGGGATCGGTGGTCTTTCGGACCAGTCCGCGCTGGACCGCACGCTCGATGAGTCCGCTGACGGTCGAGCGCTCCAGCCCCAGATAGGTAGCAAGTTGGGCTATCGTCGGCTCCCGGTCACGCAGTATCCCCAGCACGCGTAGCTGAGTGAGAGACAAATCCTGTTCCGCAGCAACCCGGCTCAGCACCGCGGTGACCGCGAATGACACCTGCACGAGGTTGTCCCTGAGATCGTCCACGGCCCTACCATACCCTTGATTTAGTTCGTAGCACGATCTATTTTAGTTCGCAATACCATCTATTTTCCAGGGTATGTCTGAGGAGGATTCGATGCACGCAGCCGTTGTCACCGCGTTCGACAGCCCGCCGAGCTACCGTGAATTCCCCACGCCCAGTCCGCATCCGCCCGACGAGATGCTGGTCGACGTCATCGCCACCGGCTTGCATCCGCGGGTGCGGTCGCAGGCTGAAGGCTCGCACTACACCAGCACCGGCGAGCTACCACTGGTCCCCGGCATCGACGGAGTGGGGCGCGCTCCCGACGGCGGCCTGTGCTATTTCGTCCTACCCGATACGGCCATGGGCGCGATGGCCGAACAGACCGTCATCGACCGACGGCGCAGCGTGCCACTGCCGGATGGCGTCGACCCGATACTGGTGGCCGCCGCGGTGAACCCGGTGATGTCGTCGTGGATCGCGCTTCGCCGGCGTATCGACTTCGAACCGGGCCAGTCGGTTCTGGTTCTCGGCGCCACCGGAAATTCGGGTCGCATGGCGGTCCAGGTCGCCAAACACCTTGGCGCCGGCCATGTTATCGGCGCTGGACGTGACCCGCGGCGGCTCGCCGCGCTCACCGAACTCGGTGCCGACACCACCGTGGCACTCGGCGACGCCGAGGCACTCGCTCGCGCAGCAGACGTCGACGTCGTCATCGACTACCTCTGGGGATCGATCACGGTCGACGCGATGACCGCCATCGTCACCAATCGGCACGACCGCGCCAAACCACTGACCTGGATCGAGATCGGTTCGGTCGCAGGTGGTTTCGCCGCCATCCCGTCCGCGGCGCTGCGTGCCGCACGGCTGCAGATCATCGGCAGCGGACAAGGCTCCGTCCCGACCCGCGACATCGTGGCCGAACTGCCCGCCATCGCCGATCAAATCAGCAAGGGCGCCTTTCGAGTTGACGCCCGCGCCGTACCGCTGGCTGACGTCGAGGTCGCGTGGAACGACACCGACACCACGCAGCGGATCGTCGTCACGCCCTGACGCCGAGCGACTAAGAACCGAACCCGGGCCCGCCGAAGAGAAGCCCGCCGGCCCCGCCGTGGCCGGAGTGGCCGTTGGCCCCGACGCTGCCCGAGTCGGCAGGCCCGCCGGCGCCGCCGGTGCCGCCGTCCCCGCCATAACCGATGTCCCCGGCCGCGCCACCGCCGCCGCCGGTGCCGCCGTCGCAGCCATGGCCGACGAAGCCCCCGTGGCCACCGTCCGCCGGTTCCGCCGGTGCCGGCAATTCCGAGAAGGCCTAGGTCGTTGCCCTCCCCGCCGATGCCGCCCGGCCCGCCGTCACCGCCGGCGCCGACCAACCGCCAACTCCCCCAGCACCGCCCGTCCCGCCAGTTCCACCGATGGTCGCCCCGCTCACCCCGCCGGTACCGCCGACACCACCCCTGGCACCGGGACCGAACATCCCTGCGTCGCCGCCGGCGCCGCCTGCCCCACCGTCGCCGCCGGTCGCCCCACGTAGACGACATGGCCTGGTGGGCTGCTGAATGTCGCACTGCCGCCGGACCCACCGTGGCCGCCGGTCCCCGGGTCGCCGGAAATCCACCCGCCATTGCCACCGTGTCCGCCGCTGCCACCGGTTCCACCCGCAAAGGCGACAGGGGCGTTGACAAGCACGTTGCCGGTGGTGTTGACGGCGGTAATTCCTCCGAGGATGGGGGAGTTGATCCCAGAAATCCCACCGGAACCACCGAAACCACCCACCCCACCGGCACCGAACAGCCCAGCGTCACCGCCAGCACCGCCGTCGCCGCCGAGACCACCGGGTGCTTTCGAGATTTGAAGCTGGTGCGAGCCAGGCTCGTCCGCCCAGGAGAAGCCGTTCCCGCCAGCACCGCCTTGCCCTCCGTCGCCACCCTTGCCGAGCAGCATCCCGCCGTGACCGCCGGCGCCGCCCTTACCGCCGTTGCCGGCGATCGGATCAGTGACTGCTGGGCCGACGAAGTCGTTGAGCGCGCCGTCCCCGCCACCACCGCCGCCCCCGCCGACGCCGAGCAGCCCGGCCGCACCGCCGGCCCCGCCGACTCCACCATTGCCGGCGCCAAGGCCGTCGACGGCCGCCGCGCCGGCTCCGCCCTGCCCGCCGGCCCCGCCGCGGCCGTACAACCACCCGCCGTTGCCGCCCGCTCCACCGGCCGCGTTGGCCCCACCCTCGCCGCCCTTGCCGCCGGTGCCGATCAACCCCGCGCTGCCGCCGGCGCCGCCGACCACACCGGTATCCGTCTCCGAATAGCCATTGCCACCGTTGCCGATCAACAGCCCACCGTCTCCGCCGGTCGGGTTGCCCGACGTCCCGGGCGCACCGTCGCCGATCAGCGCGCGCCCAAACGCCGCTTCGGTGGGCGCATTGACGGCGTTGAGCAAGTCCTGCTCCACGGACTGCAACGGCTTGGCATTCGCGGCTTCGGCGGCCGCATACGAGCCGGCGTTCGAGTTCAACAACTGCGCAATCTGCTGGTGAAAGTCACCGATGCGCTCGCTGAGCGCCTGGTACTGCTGGGCGTGTCCGGAGAGAAACGACGCCACCGCCACCGATATGTCGTCCGCCGCGGAGGCCACCACTCCGGTGGTCGGAGCGGCCGCCGCCCCGTTCGCCGCACTCAACGCGGCGCGGATACGTTCCAAATTCGTTGCCGCAGAAGCCAACGCATCCGGGGCCGCCACCAGATCGGACATCGTCGTCCTCCAATCAGCGATCGTCGGACTGTCGGCGCGCATCAAAGAATATCGCTGCCCAACCTAATAATCTGGCGCTTTCCCACGTTCTCAGAAATCAGCCGTCCCACCGCTGCGCGGAGACAAAGAGGGTTGGCGGCATTGAATCCTCGGCACCGGGCTGGACACTGCGGCCATAGCGCGCCAGCAGCGCGACGAAATTCACCGCGGACGCGTCCCAGCCATGTTCACGCAGCCAGTCGGGGACGGAGGTGCGCTCCTCGGCGTACCAAAGGTCGTCGAAATCGGTGATCTCGGCGTCGACCAGCTTCTCGGCCGCGGCCCGCATGCGCTGGACCTCGTCGCGCTGGCGCTGCACGCGCTCGGGGTCGGTGAAGCCCTCGGCGGGAACATTGGAGGCCAGCCAACTGCCGACCGCGCTGAGGGCATGGATGCGTTCGAACAGCAGGTCCTGGGCCTGCGCCGGCAGGTACCGGACCAGTCCCTCGGCCGACCAGGCGCAGGGCCGTGATGGGTCAAATCCAGCTTCCTGCAACGCTTTTGGCCAGTCCTGGCGCAAGTCTATCGGCACGTTGACCAATTGCGCCGTCGGGTGCGCGCCGTGGTTTCGCAGGGTGGCGGATTTGAAGTCCAGCACCTTGGGCTGGTCCAGCTCGTAAACGACGGTCCCGTCCGGCCACGGTAGCCGCCAGGCCCGCGCGTCCAGGCCGGACGCCAGAATCACCACCTGGCGAACGCCGGTATCAGCCGCGCCCAGGAAGAACTCGTCGAAAAACGCGGTCCGCGTGGCCATGAAGTCGATCATCAGACGCAGTCGCGCCTGCACGTCCGGGTCGAGCTCGGAGGCCTTATGCAGCAACGCGGGGTTGGCGTACAGGCTCCACACCCCGTCGCCGGCGGCCTCGACGAACACCCGCGCGAACGGGTCGTTGATGAGCGGGTTGTCGCTCTCGGTCTCCGCGGCACGAGCCGCCGCGACGCCCAGCGCGGTGGCCCCCACGCTGTGAGTGATGTCCCAGGAATCGTTGTCGGTTCGCGGCATCTGCTTGCCTCCTGCGAGATAGTCAGTTTTGCAAACTATTCTTCCAGCCGCGGCCGCCCGTTTGGGGCCTCCGGCCTCCCGCCAAGCGTGCCCTACGCTTTTTCCCAGACGGTCGACAGGTTTGAGGAGTGCCATGACACGTACGTCACAGGAAGTATTCGCCCACCACGGCCAGGCGCTCGCCGCCGGCGACCTCGACGAGATCCTCGCCGACTATGCAGACGACTCGGTGCTGATCACGTCAGCCGGAGTGGCACGCGGCAAGGACGAGATCCGGCAGGTGTTCGTCAGGTTGCTCGACGATCTGCCCAACGCGGAGTGGGACTTGAAAAACATGATTCTCGACGGCGACCTGCTCTACCTCGAGTGGGCAGCCGACTCGGCGGCGAACCGGGTGGACGACGGCGTCGACACCTTCGTGTTCCGCGACGGCATGATCTGGGCTCAGACGGTGCGCTACACCCCGCAGGCCAAAGGCTGATGCCGGCCGACCCGGTGGATTTGAAAGCCGTCGCGGAGTGGATGTCCGAGCAGGGGCTGGGTGACGGCCCGCTGAACGACGTCTCGGCGGTCACCGGCGGAACGCAAAACGTCATGCTGCGCTTCACCCGGTCGGGCCGGCCCTATGTGCTGCGACGCGGCCCGCGCCACCTGCGTCCCCGCAGCAACAGCGTGATCCTGCGGGAAACCAAGGTGCTGGCCGCGCTGGCCGGCTCCGATGTGCCGCACCCGCATCTGATCGCCAGCTGTGACGACCCCGGCGTGCTCGGCGACGCGGTGTTCTACCTGATGGAGCCGATCGACGGATTCAACGCCGGCGAAGGGCTGCCGCCGCTGCACGCCGGTGATCCCAAGGTGCAGTTCGGCATGGGGCTGTCGATGGCCGACGCGCTGGCCAAGCTCGGGGCTGTCGACCACGTCGCCGTCGGGCTCGCCGATTTCGGCAAGCCGGAGGGCTTCCTGGAACGCCAAGTGCCGCGCTGGCTTTCGGAGCTGGAGTCCTACCGGGAGTACGACGGCTACCCAGGGCCGCAGATCCCGGGCGTCGAGCAGGTGGCCGCCTGGTTGGAGAGCCACCGGCCGACGACCTGGAAACCCGGCATCCTGCACGGCGACTACCACGCCGCCAACGTGATGTTCTCCCGCACCGGGCCGGAAGTAGTGGCCATCTGCGACTGGGAGATGAGCACGATCGGCGACCCGCTGCTGGATCTGGGTTGGCTGTTGGCCACCTGGCGCCAGGACGACGGGTCAGCCGTGTTCAGCCACGCGCTGGGCGCGCAGGAGGGGTTGGCCAGCCCCGACGACCTGCTGCAGCGCTACGCCGCCAACACCACCCGCGACCTGTCGCAGATGACCTGGTACACCGTGCTGGCCTGCTTCAAGCTCGGCATCGTGATCGAAGGCACGCTGGCCCGCGCCTGTGCGGGCAAGGCCGAGAAGGAGGTCGGCGACCAGCTGCACGCCGCCACGGTGCACCTGTTCGAACGAGCCCTGGGGCATATCGAGACGCGGGCCTAAAGCGGCAGGCAGGGCGAACCCGGGCTCGGCTGGGACGACACACCTGTGCGCCGAAAGGGCAACTCCCGACGACGCGGTCGGTTCAACCGTTAGCCTCACACGTGTGATTGTGGCGGATGCGGTCAAGCGCTCACTGGACCACTGGGAAGCCAAACAGTGGGACGCAGCCATGCAGCACGCCGGCAACGCCGTCGATGGAACCGGCAACAAACGTTATCCACAGCTCGGGGTCGCAGGCCGGTTCAAGCACACCGTTCGGGATTCGCTGGACATCTTCCGCGTGATGACACAGCCGGGCATCGACTTCGATCAGACCCGATTCCCGGTAGCGGTTAAGTCGGATCTGCCCGACGGGCGTCCGGACATCGCCGACGTCCTATACGCCATTCACCGCTGCAGCCGCGGCCACACCGACGAGCTGCCCAAGGGATTCGAGCTGACTCCGGCCGGGCCCCGGCCCGCGGGGGTGCACATCTGGCGCACCGGGAAGATCCAGCTGCCGGCGGCGGCGGCGATCGGCCTGCTCTCGATCGCGGTGTTCGCGCCGGAGAACAAGGGCCAAGACATCCCCGACGGTTACACGCTGAGTTGGAACCAGCACGTCTTCCAGATCAACGGTTGGTGGGGTTGGCAAGACCACTTCCGCGAGATCATCAGCGTCGTGCAGTTCCCGCAAAACACGCTCGACTTCGGCGCCAGCTGGGACGAGTGGACACCGGTATCAGCGAAGGAGCCCGAGCCAACGCTCGAGTCCTCCGCCAAGCACACCCGAACAGATTCGAACTCCGAACCTTCCGATCCGTAGTCAGCCCAGGCTTGCAGGTTTCGGGCTGTTGCGGATGACACCCTCCGCCGGGACGGCGATCTTCATTTCGGCGATCACGTATCTCTCGGGCCGCCGTACTCCCAATACATGATGTGACCGCTGTCGGGGAGGTGGGTGCAGGTCATCATCCGCCCGTTGCTGTCCTGCATAGTGGCGTGCCAGTTAAAGCACTGGTCGCCCGCGGAAGGCCCCTGCATGTAGGGCGTGAGCGGGGCAAGCACCACCGCGGCGGCGATGGCCGCCATTTGCGCGACGAACATTTGTGCTCCTCCTTCTTCAGTTGCCGTTGGTTATCGGCACGACGGTCCTGTCGCTGATGTCAGCGTGGGCCGCTCGCACAGGCAGGTTGCGGCGGTCGTCTTGCAGAATTCTTGGAGCGGATTTTTTCGCAAATCGTTGCGGCTGGGGGCCATCCGGCGCGCAAGCCAGTTGCTCGACGATGTGTGCGGGCGGGGTTACCGCGCACCCGGTCGTCGCAATTCAGCACGCAGTCCACCCCTGATGCCGTCGACGAATCGGCAGCACTCGATACATCGGCCATTAGCGGGCCTTCCCCGAACTCCTCACCTGGTCGGCAGCGTAGTGACCCCGCCCATTACCTACATCGGGAATAGTGAAAATTTGGGCGAATACATCGCTCAGTACATGACGTCCTGACTGGTCGAAAGGCCGTTGTCGCACGTCACCGTGACGTGGAAGGTCGAGCCCGTCGCGGGTCCGCCGCCGACACGGACCCTCGTCTCCTGTGAGCCGGTAACGGTGAAATTAACGGAGTGGTCGTAGTGAATCATGGTGGCCTGCCCGGCCACCGCGACCGACCTGTACACGCACCCCACCGCAGGATTGTTTGCGTTGTTGGTAATCGACACTATGGCCGTCAACGGCTCGTGCCGGAACAGTAGCTCCGATGCTGGAGACGGCGGCGGTGCCACCGCTCTGGGTGGTGCCGTGCGGGGTGCCGCCGCCGGGGGTTCGATCTGGTGCTCCGCCGCCGGGGGTGCCGTGGGATCCGATGTCCACCACCCGGTCGAAATGAGCGAGAAGCTCGCACCGGTGGTGCCGCCAGGCGCGGTACCCGGGTCGCCTGGTCCCGCCAAGGTAATTCCGACCTCCACGATTAGCGCGGCAAACGCAGCCGCGAGGAAAATGCCGCGGCGCCGGTACCACGGCGGCGGCAGCACCTGACCCGGACCGAGCTCGTGGTCTTGACGGTGTGGTGTCCAGCCTTGACCGTCCCAGTCACGCACCGGGTTTGAGTCATCTGGATTGTCGTAGCTGCCGGGTTGGCGGGGTGTCGTCATGGGAATCCTCCCGGTTCGACCCTAACTGCACTCCCTGGAAGGCAGGATTAACCTCGGTGCGGTACGCCGAACTGATAGCTCACGGCATTCCGCGAAGGTCCGCATATGTACGGCAATATGCGGGCCTCGGGCGTACATCTGCGGGCGCTCGCGACCGGCCCAGCTGCGCGCGAGTGAGCTGTTCCCACCAGTAGTAAGCGCGCCCGAAGAGATTCGAACTCCCAACCTTCTGATCCGTAGTCAGATGCTCTATCCGTTGAGCTACGGGCGCCTGTCTTCAGTTGTGTCCTGGCGGAGGCGAGAGGATTTGAACCTCCGGTTCCCTTTGAGGGGAACAACTCATTAGCAGTGAGCCCCATTCGGCCGCTCTGGCACGCCTCCGTTTGGACTTCCTGAGGGTACCCGACTTGGTCGAGGCATCCCTGAACCGCCGGAGGCATAGCGTACACAGCCGCAACATATGCTGTCGAAGTGAGCGCCCGCCTGCGTCCCGAGCTGGACGGGCTTCCGGTTTACGTTCCTGGCAAGACGGTGCCGGGGGCCGTCAAACTAGCCAGCAACGAAACCGTGTTCGGCCCGCTGCCCAGCGTCCGCGCGGCCATCGAGCGGGCCACCGACTGCATCAACCGCTACCCGGACAACGGCTGCGTGGAGCTCAAGGCCGCGCTCGCCAAGCATCTGGATTTCGACCCCGAAAACATCGCCGTCGGTTGCGGTTCGGTCAGCCTGTGCCAGCAGCTGGTGCAGATCACCGCCTCGGCGGGCGACGAGGTGATCTTCGGCTGGCGCAGCTTCGAGCTCTATCCACCGCAGGTGCAGGTCGCCGGCGCGATCCCGATCCAGGTGCCGTTGACCGACCACACTTTCGACCTCTACGCGATGCTGGCCGCGGTCACCGAACGCACCCGGCTGATCTTCGTCTGCAACCCCAACAACCCGACGTCCACCGTCGTCGACCCGGACGCACTGGTCCGCTTCGTCGAGGCGGTGCCGCCGGACATCCTGATCGCGATCGACGAGGCGTATGTCGAATACATCCGCGACGGCATGCTGCCCGACAGCCTGGGGCTGGTCCGCTCCCGCAGCAATGTCGTTGTGCTGCGGACGTTTTCGAAGGCGTACGGGCTGGCGGGCTTGCGCGTCGGCTATGCGGTCGGGCATCCCGACGTGATCACCGCGCTGGACAAAGTCTACGTGCCGTTCACCGCGACGAGCGTGTCGCAGGCCGCCGCGATCGCCTCGCTGGACGCCGCCGATGAGCTGTTGGCCCGCACCGACGCCGTCGTCGCCGAACGCACCCGGGTCAGCGCCGCGCTGCGCGAAGCCGGGTTCACCCTGCCGTCGTCGCAGGCCAACTTCGTCTGGCTGCCGCTCGGGCCCCGAACGCGGGACTTCGTGGAGCAGGCCGCCGACGCACGCATCGTGGTTCGCCCGTACGGCACCGACGGCGTCCGGGTCACGATTGGCGCACCGGCGGAGAACGATGCCATGCTCGAGTTTGCCCGGGGCTGGATCAGACATCAAAGGAGCAGCCAATGAGCTTGGCCCGCAAGAAGTTCACTGACTTCAGGGAACGCACCGTCTCCGACGCCGAGCTCGACGATTTCTGGGCGACGCTGGAGCCCGCGACCATCGACGGGATGATCGGCGAGTGGAAGGGCGGCGAATTCGCGACCGGCCACCGCATGAACGGCAAGCTGGAAAAGAACGGCTGGTTCGGCAAGACCTTCAAGTCCGCCGACGACGTACAGCCGCTGGTGTGCCTGGACGCCGACGGCAACAAGTTCTCCAACGTCGAATGGGGCAAGGGCGAGGCCAGCCTCTGGCTGGAAGACTTCCGCGGCGAAATCACCGCCACGATGGTGTATGACGGCCAGCCGGTGCATGACCATTTCAAGAAGATCGACGACGACGCCGTGATGGGCATCATGAACGGCAAAGGCGTCCTCGACAACGGCCGGTACTACTACTTCTATTTAGAGCGGGTCTAATCCAGAACGGTCTGGGAGCCCTGCCAGGCCGGGTCGCGGCCGGTGAAGGCGATCAGCCGGTGCAGCGAGCCGGCATCTTCCGGCACGTCGACGGCATCGGCGAATCCGGCGTGGGCGCGCTGCTCGGGGATGAGCTGCTGCGCCAGCTCGTGCACGTACTCGACCAGCGGATCCGGCGCCTTGACCTGATGTCCCACCGCCGCGGCGTAATCCCAGGCGTGGACCAGAAACTCGATCGAGAAGATGGCGGCGGCCACCTTGGCGGGCATCTCGCTGTCTTCCCACAGGATCGTGCCTTCCAAGCCGCGCCGGTGCCAGGCATCCAAGGCCATCCGCGCCGCGCTGACGACTTGGTCCTCCACCCCGTCGCTGTATTCGCCGGGTGAATAGTTCACGCCGACCATGACACCGAGAGACATCGTGGAGTTCAGCAGGTGGTAGGTCAGCTGCGTCAGGTCGTACTCCTCGCACGGGGTTTGCCGCCACATGTCGTCGCTGGCGATGTCGTGCAGGACTTGCTGCAACACCGAGAGCGCGGCCTCGGCGCCGGCCAGCTCATCGGTCGGTGGCGAATCTGGTCCGGGGCGCAAATCAGCGGGCATATCCGCCACGCTACGGTCTGGGCATGGGCGAAAGATACGAATCCGTCACTGTCGAAACCAAGGACCAGATTGCGCAGGTGACGTTGATCGGCCCAGGCAAGGGTAACGCGATGGGGCCGGCCTTCTGGTCGGAGCTGCCAGACGTGTTCGCGGAGTTGGACGCCGACCGCGACGTGCGGGCCATCGTGATCACCGGATCGGGCAAGAACTTCAGCTACGGCCTGGACCTGCCCGCGATGGGCGGGACATTCGCCCCGTTGATGGCCGAGGGTGCGCTGGCGCGCCCCCGGCTCGACTTCCACGCCGAGTTGCTGCGGATGCAGAAGGCGACCAACGCCGTCGCCGACTGCCGCACCCCCACGATCGCGTCGGTGCACGGCTGGTGCATCGGCGGCGGCGTCGACCTGATCTCCGCGGTCGACATCCGCTACGCCAGCGCCGATGCCAAGTTCTCGGTGCGGGAAGTCAAGCTGGCCATCGTCGCCGACATGGGCAGCCTCGCCCGCCTACCGCTCATCCTGAGCGACGGGCACCTACGCGAACTCGCGCTGACGGGCAAAGACATCGACGCGGCCCGCGCCGAGAAGATCGGCCTGGTCAACGACGTCTACGAGGACGCCGACGCCTGCCTGGTCGCCGCGCACGCGACCGCCGCCGAGATCGCCGCGAACTCGCCGCTGGCGGTCTACGGCGCCAAGGACGTCCTCGACCAGCAACGCGCTTCGGTGGTGTCGGAGAACCTGCGCTACGTCGCAGCCTGGAACGCGGCCTTCCTGCCCTCGAAGGACCTGAGCGAAGGTATTCAAGCGACCTTCGCCAAGCGCCCGCCACAATTCACCGGCGAGTAGCGCTCAACCACAGGGCGACCGCCAGCCAGCCGGTGGAGATCGTCAGCCCGGCGAATTCCAGCCACCCGACCGTCGCCCCGGCACGGTGGTTGGTGTCGACCAGGTGGCTGAGCGCGTGCAGCGCCCAGTGCGCCGTGGCGAAGGCCAGCGCAGGCACCCGCCAGGTCGGCCACCGCAGCGCGGCCAGCAGCAGCAGACCGAGCGGCAACTCGAAGGACGCGTTGTCGAAGATGTAGTGGTCGTTGCGGACGCCGAACGCGCCGAGGGTGTCGAAGAAGACATCCGGCGCCGCGATCATGAACAACCCGAGTGCCACCGAGTAGAACCCGAAAACAACCAGGATGACCTCGACGTAGCGCGCGCGTATGGGCATAGGACCACGCTAAATGCACCGCTGTGACGAGGCACGTACCCTCTCGGAGGTGGCAGCAGCGACACCCGACGGAAAGATCCGCATGCCGGCCGACCTGGACTCCGTGACGGCGATCGGCGAAGAAGACCACTCCGAAGTCGACAGCTTGGCCGTCGAACGGATCTGGCAGGCCGCGCGCCACTGGTACCGCGCCGGCATGCACCCCGCGATCCAGCTGTGCATCCGGCGGAACGGCCGGGTCGTGCTCAACCGCGCGATCGGCCACGGCTGGGGCAACGCGCCCACCGACGCACCCGACGACGAGAAGATCCCCGTCACGACCGCCACACCGTTCTGCGTGTACTCGGCGGCCAAGGGCATCACGGCGACCGTCGTGCACATGCTCGTCGAGCAGGGACACTTCTCGCTCGACGACCGCGTCTGCCAATACCTGCCCAGCTACACCAGCCACGGCAAGGACCGCACCACGATCCGGCACGTGCTGACCCACAGTGCGGGCGTGCCGTTCCCCACCGGGCCCCGGCCGGACCTGAAGCGGTCAGACGACCACGAGTACGCGCAAGAACAGCTGGCCAAGCTGAGGCCGCTGTACCGGCCGGGATTGTTGCACATCTACCACGCGCTGACCTGGGGTCCGCTGATGCGCGAAATCGTCTACGCCAGCACCGGCAAGGACATTCGCGACATCCTGGCCACCGAGATCCTCGATCCGCTGGGGTTCCGGTGGACCAACTTCGGCGTCGCCAAGCAGGACATCCCACTGGTCGCACCGAGCCACGCCACCGGACGGCCGTTGCCGCCGGTGGTCGCGGGGATCTTCCGCAGGGCGATCGGCGGCACCGTGCACGAGATCATCCCCTACTCGAACAGCCCGGCCTTCCTGTCCACCGTGGTCCCGTCGTCGAATACCGTGTCGACCGCCGATGAAATGTCGCGGTTCGCCGAGATCTGGCGCCGGGGTGGCGAACTCGATGGTGTGCGCATCATCAGCCCGGAAAGGATGTACCGCGCGGTGCAGGAATGCCGACGGCTGCGGCCCGACTTTGCCGTGGGTCTGATGCCGGCTCGCTGGGGCACCGGATACATGCTGGGCACCAACCGGTTCGGGCCGTTCGGGCGCAATGCCCCGGCGGCGTTCGGGAACCTCGGCCTGTCCAACATCGCGATATGGGCCGACCCGGCGCGCGGCCTGGCCGCGGGCGTGATCAGCAGCGGCAAGCCGGGCAGGGATCCTGAGGTCAAGTGCTACACGGCGCTGATGGATACCATCGCCGCCGCGATCCCGTCGATTTGATAAGAGTCACGTTTGCGTCCGCTCTGACGGGGCAATCCTTGGGGGCATGAAATCCGGCCGCTTCCGAGAGCTACTGGCTGCGCCCGGACCATTCGCATCGATCTACTTCGAGCACTCCCCCGACACGCAGGACGCCGGCACACCGCTCGACCTGAAGTGGCGGGCGCTGCGCGCGGAGCTCGACGAGCAGGGCGCCGACGAGTCGGTCACCGCTGAGATCGAGCAGGCCGTCCTGGACGTGCGCCCGCCGATCGGCCGCAGCGGACGCGCGGTGGTTGCCTGCGCGACGGGGGTCGTTCTCAGCGAGCACCTGTTGCGGCCCACCGCCGACACCGTCGTCCGGGTATCCGAGCTGCCCTACATCGTCCCCATCCTCGAACACGGCTTCGAGCAGCCCAATTACCTCTTGGCGGTCGTCGATCACACCGGCGCCGAAATCACCGCCCACGTCAACGGCACCCTGCGTTCGGAGACGG
Source organism: Mycobacterium sp. (assembly GCF_035499775.1). GTDB lineage: Bacteria > Actinomycetota > Actinomycetes > Mycobacteriales > Mycobacteriaceae > Mycobacterium. The sequence goes on from NZ_DATJYB010000410.1 coordinate 38,956, forward strand.
TCGACGGCGGCGGGTACCCCGTGCACAAGGCGGCCGGCGCCGCGACCGCCGGGTATGGCGACCCACAGTTACGCACCGACGAAGCCGCCCGCAAAAACGCTCGCGCCGTTGCCGACCGCGTCAGCGAACTCGTCGATGACACCGCGTTCGACACAGTCTTCGTGGTGGGCGAGGTGCGGTCGCGCTCGGATCTGCTCGCCGCGCTCCCCGACCGCGTGGGCGAGCGTGCGGTACCGCTGCAGGTCGGTGCCCGACATAGCGGACGTGGCTTCGGGGAGATCCAGCGTGCCATCGAGGCCTTGTTCAGCAGGCGGCGGCTCAGCGCGATCGACGCTGCCGCGGAGCGCTTTACCGTCGAGGTCGGGCGGGGCTCCGGGCTGGCCGCGGAGGGACTGGACGCCGTCTGCTCGGCGCTGCGCCAGGGTACTGTCGACACGCTGATCATCGGCGACATCGACGGCGCCACCGTGGTAGCCGACAAGGGACTCACGACCGTGGCCCCCACCGCCAGCCTCTTATCGGAGCAAGGCGCGGCGCCCGCGAAGAGGCTGCGGGCTGACGAGGCGCTGCCGCTGTTGGCCATTTCGGTGGGGGCGTCGCTGGTACGCACCGACGAGCGGATCGCTCCGGCCGACGGGATCGCAGCGGTGCTGCGCTACGCGCCGCCGGTGTGACACATCGGTCATTTCTTCGGCCTGGGAACTGCGGTCCATCGGTTGTAGAAATCCCGCGCCGAGCCTGGATCGTTCACTTCGAACGCGTAGCACAGGACGTCGAACGGCCCGGTGAAGTCGGTGTTGGTGTTCTTCTGGATCCCGAAATCCGCGGTGACCGGGGCCCCGTCGTCGCGGTCGAAAGGGAATCTTCGGTAGACCCAGCGGCAGGGTGTCCCTCGCCGCAGGGTTTCACCGAGGTAATAGGTGGCGCCATCGACGAAGTCGGCGTTGGCCGCGTCGTAGAAGTCGGCCATGGTGGGTGTGAGCCTGAACATCAGCGCGGTGAGGCGGTCGATGCTCTCGGCGGTGTGGTCCCAGCCGGCGCCGTAGCGGGCCGCCCACTGCGGAAAGTCTTCGTGTTGGCGAGCCAGCCAATCGTCAAGCACCGGCGACGGCGGCGGCGAGGAGATCACGCCATCGGCCAGGGTGTGCTGTTTGGTTGGCCCCCAGCCGGGGTGGGCGCGTTTGTGGGCATCCACCACCTGAGACCACCGCTGATAGGTGGCGACCCACACCCCGCCATTGGTGCTGTCTATTGCGTCCAGCAACAGATGCATCGGGGACAACGTGGGCAGCCCAGTGGCGGGATCCGGACGCACAATCGGCAGACCCACCGCGTCCGGCTCGTCGGCGCCGGAAACATGCCATGGGTGGCGGCGTAAGTCGTGCCCAGTGTTGGGTAACGCCTCGGTGGTCCACCCCCAGACGCCCCCACCCACCCGCATCAACGTCTCCCCCAAATACGCCACCACGCCGGCGTTGAAGGAATCGTCGCCGAGCGGATAGCGACCGCGGTACCGCTCGCTTACAAATTTTTCCAAAGCCGGCAGCGACGCCCGCGAGAAGTCCAGCTCCACCACGTCGCGAAGATAGGCACTTGCCATCGTCCCGATCAGGGCATTGATCCAGTCAAGCCACCAATCCAGCGATTCACGATCCACCACGACCTCCACCGTTGTGTATCGGCGCTGCGGCCTCTTCCAGGAGATCGGCTGCGGCGGCGGCGCTTTCGGCGGGTGTGGTCATCTGGGCGGCGACCTCGCGCGTTCGAGTGACGCACCGCGCAGTGAGGATGGAGCGCAGATCCGCGACCAGCGATTTCTGGGTCGCGTCGACGAAGCGCCGCCCACAGCCGACTTCCAGTTGGTTGACCGCAGCCGCCCACATCGGCTGATCGACCGACACGGAAAGGACCAACGTGGGAACTCCGGCGCGGATGCCCGCGAACGTGGTGCCGGGGCCCCCGTGGTGGACGACCGCGCGGCAAGCGGGAAAGACGGCCGAGTGGTTCACCGCGCTCACCACCTTTACGTGGTCGAATTGCGGTATCTCGGTGAAATCACTGGTGCCACCGCAAATCAACGCCCGTTCGCCCAACTCCGCGCAGGCCGCGCTGATCATCGCGAACGCCTCAGCGGGAAATGCGACTCGCGCGCTGCTGCCAAAGCCGAAGTAGATCGGCGGCGAGCCCTCGGCAATCCATGACGAGACCTCGTCGTCGGCATCCATCGGCAACTCCAGTGTCAGCCCGCCGACGAAAGGCCGGCGGACCCCGCATTTCGCCCATTCGGCCGCCAGCCCGGGAAAGAACAGCTCGTCGTAGCCCTGGATCTCCAGCGGTTGGCGCGTCGAGGGTTCCTCTGGCAGGCCCAGTGCCCGGCGTTGGACGTCTTCGGCCTCTTTGGTCGCGCGCGAACCCATACCACCGGGCGCGATCGGGTAGACGTGCACCGAAGCCAGCGGAATGTCGTAGTAATCCGCAACATTGGCGGCCAGCCCCTGCTCGCTCGGGTCCGTCATAAGCAGATCGGCCCCATCTGCCAGCGACGTCAGCGACGCACCCAGTTGCGGCCAGAGTTCGTTGATGTCCCGCAAAATTTCGAACGCCATGGTGATGGGGTTCGGCGTCGGCCCGAATTTGCGGGCCAACTCCTCGTTTTGCAGCGCCTGGTCCCGGCCGTGGGCGACCGCGGCAAGCCCGGCCGACTCGACGAAGTCAAGAAAGTTGGGCGGGACCGCCATGCGCACTTCGTGACCTCGGCGCTGCAACTCCCGACCGACCGTGGCGCACGGCTCGACATCGCCCCGAGTACCCAAGCTGGCCAGCGCGAATTTCATCGCCGATCCTTCGGCACGGAATCTCCCGGCAATCTCTGATGTACGAGTGGGTTCGCCCCACTTTAACGTAACGAGCTGGTGTCGGTGAAAGGCCCATCTGCGCAAAGGATTTGGCATTGCTGCCAGCGAGCTGCCTGGTGTCCGCCGAGCCGCCTAGTCTCAACTGGCTTGGCCCGCAACATTTTCAGGGGGTCCGGCTTACCCGTCGGGTACCGCTCACCCGATCAAACGCGAGTTGTACCCTTGCACCATGCACGACGCCGACAAAGGCATCTGATCTGAATGCCGAAGCTGGCGAATGCCGCACAATACGCGCGCGGTTGTGAACAGATTCCCGGCTTCTTCTACGTTGCGGACTTCCTCCTGTTCGATTTCATCCTGGGCGACCAGCTGGACAGCGGAGTCGCCGGAGACTTGCTGGAGATCGGGGTCTACCGGGGTAAATCGGCAATATTGATGGGCTGCGGCCTACGCCCTGACGAGCGCCTGATCGCGTGCGATCTGTTCGACGAGGTGCTGTCGCACGAAGACCTCGGTACAAAGCACCGGGAAATCTACGGCGGTCTGCAGGTCGCGGAGTTCCACCGCAACTGGGATCTCTATCACAGCCGACAACGACTCGACGTCCGAGTCTGCGACTCGGCGCAGTTAACCAACCTGCCGCCGTTGCGCTTCACCCACATCGACGGCTGCCACAACCAACAGTGCGTCAGCGGCGACATCAAATTGGCGGCCAAGCACACCGGCCCACGGGGCGTGATCAGCCTGGATGACTACGGGATAACCGAAGAACCAGGCGTCGCCGCGGCAATTTCGGAAGCTGTCGCCGCCGGTGAGCTTCTTCCATTCTGCGCGTCCGACATGAAGCTGTATGCCGCCACCAACACCGACGATCAAGCACATTGGGCTGCCGTTTTGAAGACGATCCCGGGAGTAGGCGTGGTTCCGTTTCCCGACTACGAGGTGGTCACGTTGTCGGCGCAGGTGAGCCCGGCGATCGTGCTCTCAAACCTGTTGTTTTGTATGGGCGCCCAGCGCGGCGGTGGCGGAGGGATTTGAACCCCCGGACGGTTTTGGCCGTCTCTCGCTTTCAAGGCGAGTGCATTAGGCCGCTCTGCCACGCCACCGCCGATAAGGGTAGCGGGGCCGCTGGCGTGCCACCCGTCCGAGTCTCCGGATCAGGAGGCTTGCCCACCTACGCGCGAGCGGCCCCAAATGCGCGCGGGTGCCGGCGTGTCGCGGTACAAATGCGCGCGCTCGTCAGCGGCCGTGGCATCCGTGACACCACCCGGTAGCGTG
>NZ_DATJYB010000411.1:0-3320 GCF_035499775.1 Mycobacterium sp.
CGAGCACCGCGCTGTGTTGGCCGAGCAGGTGTGCGATGGCGCCGGCATCGGTGAAACCCCCCACCGTGTTGGTGGAGCGTGCCGCCCAATCGCCGGTCATCAGCAGCGCCGAGGCGCCGACTATCACGACGAAGGCCCCCAGTACGGTGTCGACGCGTTCATAGCCCATGAACCGCGGCGTGATCCTTTTGTCGACGACATTGGACTGCTGAAAAAACAGCTGCCAGGGCGCCACCGTAGTGCCGACGATGGCGATGATCAGCAGCACCGAATCTGAGCTAACGCTACCCGAGATGCTTGGCACCACAAACGATTTCGCCGCATGCGCCCACTGCGGATGCGACATCAACAGCATCGGGATCTGCAGCAGCGTGATGGCGATGAAGACGAACATGGCCCGCTCCCAGCGCCGAAAGCTGCCGCTTGCCATGATCGCCACCAGTGCCACCGCCGATATCGGCACCACAACGTATTTGGAGACGCCGATGTATTCGGCGGCCAGGGAGATGCCGATGAATTCGGTGACGATCGTCAAAAAGTTGAGCAGGAACAGGTCGCCGACGGAAAACCAGCCCCAGCCGCGGCCGAAGCGTTCGTTGATCAACCGGGCGTGTCCGACTCCGGTGACCGCGCCAAGCCGGACCACCATTTCCTGGTTGACGATGAGCACCGGGATGAGCAGCAGCAGCACCCACAGCAGCGAGTAGCCGTAGTTCTGGCCGGCCTGGGCGTAGGTGGCTACGCCGCCGGCGTCGTTATCGCCGACCATCACGATGATCCCGGGACCGATGATCGCCAGCAGGGTCAGCAGCCGGGTCTTCAACGTGCGGGGATGATCGGTCTCGCCGATGCTGATGCGTCCGAACGCGCCCTCGATATCACCCAGGTGCTTGCTGTCGAGCACCGCGCTGCGCCGGGCCGGTTCGGCGCTGTCGGCCGCTGCCACCGGGGCGGTGGTCTTGTCGTCGCTGGACGTCACGATCCCTCCCCTCCCGATGTGGGTGCGTTGCGGTCATGGTCGGGTTGGGTGATTTCGCGGACCGGGCGGGGCGCGGGTTCGCGGCGGCGCCAGTCCTCGGGAATGGTCGCTTCCAGTATGTCGTCGACGGTGACCACCCCGACTACGCGATCTTGCTCGTCGACGACCGGGATCGAGTAGAGGTTGAAGTCGGCCATCAACACTGCGATGTCGGTCAGATCGGCGGCGGCACTGACCCGCACCGGGTCGGAATCCATCAGCGCCCCAACATCTTCATCGGGTTGGGCCTGCAAGAGGGCAATCACTGACACCACCCCGGCGAGGCATCTGTCCTCGTCGAGAACATGCATCTTGACGAGTGCCTCGGGCTGAAGGGTGCGGGCAGCCGCGATTAGCGCCAGCGCCGTGCCCGCGGTTGCGCTGGCGGCGCAAGACACGAAGTCGACGTTCATCAGCCCGCCGGCGCTTTCGGGGTTGAACCCCATCAGGGTGATCACCTTGGTGCGCTGCGGAGCGGGCATCAGATCCAGCACGCGCCGGCGCCGCGATTGACGTAGCTCCGCGACCGCGTCGGCGGCATCGTCGGCACGCATCCGGCCCAGCAGCGCGGCGACCTCGTCATCGGGCATGCGATTGAGGAGTCGGTTGGCCTTGTCGGGGTCGAGTTCTTCGAAGACGTCGGCTTCCAACTCTGGGTTGCTGCGGACCCGGTCGAGGATTTCGCCGCCTTCGGCCTTGTCGGCGTCCTCCAGGAGATCGGCGATCTCGGCCGGTTTGAACCGGCCGACTCGGCCCCAGTGACGGCGCAGGGCATCGGAGCGGGCGTGGCCGATGAGCGGTTCGAATGCCTTCCAATCGCGGGGTGCATGGCCGCCAGCGGCCTTGATCAGCCCGAAGAACCTTGCTGGGCGTCGGGTGTCGAGCCGCGTGAGCACCCACCCGGCGCCGGTATCTTCCAGCCTGACGTCATAGGCGCGCACCAGCTCCACGGCGGCCACATCGATCAGCCGATGGCCGAGGACATCGGCGCGCAGCAGCACCTCGCCGTCGCGACGCTCAAAACCACGAAGGTCGACCTTGTTCTTGGCCAACACAACTCGATCCGGCTTGAACTCGTGAATGGCCTGGCTACCGATGAACAGCGGCCGTCCGCCGACGCCGGCCACGATTCCGGTCACGAGTGGATACTCGTGGGCGCTGCGCAGCCGCACGATTACGTCCTCGACCCGGCCCACAGCCTCACCCGACCGGGCCAGCACAGGTGCGCGCAGCAGCTGTGAGAGATGGATTACCGGCAACTCGCTGCCAGGCTCGGGCGCCTTGGCTTTCGTGCTGGACATGATCTTCTCCTCTGCGGAGGCGCCCGATCGGCTCAAATCATGGGCACACGGTCTGACAGGCACTCGCGCACCGTTGAAGGCGACGAACTACTAGAAAGGCCGAGGAAACTCAGACGGCAGAATGAATGCCGGAACCGGATCGGGACAGGATGGATTTCGGATAGGGACTATCGCCGGGACTGGACTGGCTCATCTCTGGCCCTCACCTCCTTGCCGCCGGGACACACGTGGGTGTCGCCATTGTTCGCTTACCCGGCATACTTCGGGCAATACGCAGCTACGCTTGTGCCTACAAAGTAACCGGCGTGATAGCCGTCCAGGTTGCTGTTTTGCATGAGTTCATTCGCAACATCGGACTTCGCCTTACCTAGACCAAGTTCATCGCAGACCTCATGAGCGGCGATGATCGCGCTCTGCGCTGACCCGAATTTGATGCCCTTGGATGTCAGCGCCGCCAAGAACGTGTCGTCGTGGCTTTCGGCGTGCGCGTTTGGGGCTGCTGTTGCGGCAAAGCTAAGCAAAGCGATTGCCAATGCCAGCTCGGCCAATCGCGGTCGGAGCGGGCTGGGCTGGGTTTGGGTTGTCGTCATTTCTGCACCTTCCCGTGATGTACCGGCAACCCGCTGCCAGGCTCGGGCGCCTTGTCTGACGTGCTGGACATGATCTTTTCCTCTGCGGAGGCGCCCGATCGGCTCAAATCATGGGCACACGGTCTGACAGGCATTCGCGCACCGTTGAAGGCGACGAACTACTAGAAAGGCCGAGGAAACTCAGACGGCAGAATGAATGCCGGAACCGGATCGGGACAGGATGGATTTCGGATAAGGACTATCGCCGGGACTGGACTGGCTCATCTCTGGCCCTCACCTCCTTGCCGCCGGGACACACGTGGGTGTCGTTGTTCGCGTGCACTGGTGGAGGTCATATCCGGCCGCATGGGCCCCGGACATGCACCCCTCTCGTCAGAGCTTCGGCACTGCACGGCGTACCCAAATATCGGA
>NZ_DATJYB010000412.1:0-16675 GCF_035499775.1 Mycobacterium sp.
GTTGGCAGCTAAGGCTATCGGATTGGGCTGCGCGCGCCCAACCCAGCAGCCGTCGCGACAGCTCGGCAAGGTGGTAGGAAAGGTGACTGTGAGCGATGACGTGGTCGAGGTCGTCAGCAGGTTGATCCGGTTCGACACCACCAACACCGGTGAACCCGAGACCACCAAGGGCGAGGCCGAATGCGCGCAGTGGGTTGCCGGGCAGCTCGCGGAGGTCGGCTACCAGCCTGAATACGTCGAATCCGGTGCGCCGGGCCGCGGCAATGTCTTCGTTCGGCTGCCCGGGGCGGACCGTTCCCGTGGCGCCCTGCTGGTCCACGGCCACCTCGACGTGGTGCCGGCTGAAGCCGCCGAATGGAGTGTGCACCCGTTCTCCGGCGCGATCGAAGACGGCTATGTCTGGGGCCGCGGCGCGGTCGACATGAAGGACATGGTCGGCATGATGATCGTGGTCGCCCGGCAGCTGAAGCGGTCTGGCACCGTGCCGCCGCGCGACCTGGTGTTCGCGTTCGTCGCCGACGAGGAGCACGGCGGCACCTACGGGGGGCAATGGCTGGTCGACAACCGGCCCGACTTGTTCGACGGCATCACCGAGGCGATCGGCGAGGTCGGCGGGTTCTCCCTGACGGTGCCGCGTCGCGACGGCGGCGAGCGCCGCCTCTACCTGATCGAGACGGCCGAGAAGGGCATCCAGTGGATGCGGCTGACCGCCCGGGGTCGGCCCGGACACGGTTCGATGGTGCACGACCACAACGCGGTCACGGTCCTCGCCGAGGCGGTCGCCCGGTTGGGCCGCCACCAGTTTCCGCTCGTGCCGACCGACACCGTCGTGCAGTTCCTGGCCGCTATCAGCGAGGAGACCGGCCTGCCGTTAGACCCCGAGTCGCCCGACCTGGAAGGGGTGATCGACAAGCTGGGCCCGATGGCCCGGATGCTCAAGGCCGTCCTGCACGACATCGCAAACCCGACGATGCTCAAGGCCGGCTACAAGGCCAATGTGGTCCCGGCCACCGCCGAAGCCGTCGTGGACTGCCGGGTGCTGCCCGGCCGGGAGGAAGCCTTCCTGGCCGAGGTCGACGAGCTGCTCGGGCCCGACGTGACCCGGGAGTGGATCAGGGACCTGCCGTCGTATCAGACCACCTTCGACGGCGATCTGGTCGACGCCATGAACGCCGCGTTGCTTGCGGTCGATCCCGACGCCCGGACGGTGCCCTACATGATGTCCGGCGGCACCGATGCAAAAGCCTTCGCGCGCTTAGGTATTCGCTGCTTCGGCTTCAGCCCGCTGCGGTTGCCGCCGGAATTGGATTTCACGTCGCTGTTCCACGGTATCGACGAGCGGGTACCCATCGATGCGCTGCGGTTCGGCACCCAGGTACTGACTCACTTCCTGACACACTGCTAGATCACACGAGACACACTGCTAGATCACACGAGAGGACACAGGATGATTGCGAGGCCCGACCCGTACGAAGCGCTGCCCAAACTGCCAGGTTTCAACCTGAGCTCGAACTCGATCACCGACGGGCAGCCGCTGGCCACGCCGCAGATCAGCGGAATCATGGGTGCCGGGGGAGAGGACGTCAGCCCGCAGCTGAGCTGGTCGGGGTTCCCCGACGAGACCCGCAGCTTCGCCGTCACCGTCTACGACCCCGATGCGCCGACCCTGTCCGGGTTCTGGCACTGGGCGGTGGCCAACCTGCCCGCCGACGTCACCGAGTTGCCCGATGGTGCCGGCGACGGCAGTAACCTGCCCGGCGACGCGCTGACGCTGGTGAACGACGCCGGCATGCGCCGCTACGTCGGCGCCGCGCCGCCGCCGGGACACGGCGTGCACCGCTATTACGTCGCTGTGCACGCGGTGAAGGTCGACAAACTCGACCTCGGTGAGGACGCCAGCCCGGCCTATCTGGGGTTCCTGCTGTTCCAGAACGCCATCGCGCGGGCGGTCATTCAGGGCACCTACGAACAGACGTGAAGTCGATGCGGTCATAGTCGCCGACGGGCTGGAAGCCGATGCCTTGGTAGATGCCGTTGGAGGTTGGATTGGCCAGGTCGGTGAAAAGCACCACGTCGTCGGCGGCCTGTTCGCGCGCCCATACGGCCGCGGCGGCTGTCACCGCCGAGCCGTACCCATGTCCGCGCTCAGTGACCGGTGTGTATACAGGGCCGATCCTTGAGACGCCGACAACCGGCGGGCGCACCGCTGCCAGGCTGACCGGTCCGCTTGGCAATGTCCATAACACAAACTCGTCGCCTCGGGCCTTGCCGGCTTGCAGCGAACGGGTGGTCGCGGCGCGGTCGAGGGTGTCACCGAAGGCCTCCTGACTGAATAGCAACACCCACTCGGCGACCATGTCGATGTCACCGGAGCCAGCCGAGCGGGCGTGGCCGGCAACATGGGCTGGCGGGCGCAATGTCTGCAGCCGGTAGAGCCGTTGATTCATACCGACCGTCGCGACCATTCCGGTGGCTGAGCACCATGCCACGGCGAGAGCCGCCGTTGTAGCGGAGGGGCCCTGAATGCCGGTGAGAGGTATTCCCACGTTCAGAAACTCGGCGACGACCTGGTCAAGGACTGCTGGCGGCAGGCCGCCACAGAGCAACGGCGACCCAGGCTTTTGCAGGGCAGCGCCGATCGGCTTCTGGCCGTCCCAAACCGTCACGAGCAGCGGAGCTGGATCGCTGTCGGCAAGACCGGCGCGAAGCACGGCGAGCTGCCGGAGCTCGGCAGTCGCAGCGATCGGGTCACGACGATAGATGTCCAGGGCCACGCCGCAGAAGTCGTCAACGGTCTCGTGTAGCCGAAGTTTCATGGTTCTCAGGATGGTGTTCGCGCCGGCGACCGTCCAGGGAGATTTGTCGGTGCGCCCGCCCAGACCGATTCGCCATCGGCTACGAATAAAAGTCGTGGCATCGCGCGCGTGTGTGTTGGTCCTGCCGGGCGGCAAGATGCGCAGCGACGAGCCGTCGCGGTGGTGGCAGCCCGCCAACCTGCGCATGGTATTCCTCGCCCGCGCGCTGCGACGCCGACTGGGGCCCGACGTCGAGGTGCGACGGGTCCAATATCGCCTGCGCGGCTGGAATAGCCCACGGTGGGATCCGGTTCGCGACGCCGAGCGGGTCCTCGCCCAGGTCCGGCAGTGGTGCGACCCGGAACACCTTGTGGTGGTAGGTCATTCGATGGGTGGGCGGGTTGCGGCGCACTTGTCCGCCGAAGGTGACGTCGGCGCTGTGGTGGCGCTGGCGCCGTGGTGGCATGGTGAGAAAGCCGACCTGATCCCGGTCGGCACGCGACTGCTGGTCGTGCACGGCACCGCCGACACCCGGACCGACCCGCACGCCTCCCGTACCCAGACGTTGCGGGCCCGCGAGCGTGGGTTGGATGCGCAGTGGGTGGGCATCGAGGGCGTCGGCCACCATATGGTGCGACGGTGGCGCGAATGGCAACTTCTCACAACGGATTTCGTGGCTGACTATCTGGCCGATGGCAATCCGGGGCGCTGAGGGTCCCCAGACCTCGGGGCCGGTTGTCGGACCTGATCGCTAGCATTCGAACATGCTTTCGACAAACGCCTCAGAATTCGACGCTGATTTAGAAAGGATCGCCGTGGCGCTGACCCTTTGCGCCGGGCTGTCGTTCGATGAAATGACTGGTTCGGAGCTGTGCGAGGTGTGGGAGTTCTATGACCTTGTGCAGGGTCGGTTGGCAGCGCTCAGGTACGAGTTGACCAGCCCGTTCGCGCGACCCGGCACCCGCGGGCAGACAAGTGATGAGGCTGCCTGACTTAGCCCGGTGGCCGCTCCGGTTTGGCCGCCGCCGAGCCGACCGCGTCGCGCAGCGACGCGAACCCGCCGTCGCGCAGTCGCCGAGCTATCCCGTCGTGAATCTGCTTGGCCCACAAGCCGCCGCCGTAAATGAAGCCGGTGTAGCCCTGCAGCAACGATGCGCCCGCCGTGATGCGCTCCCACGCGTCGTCGGTGGTCTCGATACCGCCGACGCTGATCAGGACCAACCGGTCGCCCACCCGGCCGTAGAGCCGCCGCAGCACGTCGGTCGCGCGGCGCCCCACCGGCGGGCCCGAAATCCCCCCGGCGCCAAGCTCGTCGGCGCCCGGTGTGGCCAGCCCGTCGCGCGACACCGTGGTGTTGGTTGCCACGATGCCGGCCAGCCCGAGTTCGACGGCCAGGTCTGCGATGTCGTCGATGTCGGAGTCGGAGAGGTCCGGCGCGATCTTCACCAGCACCGGTGTCGAGGTCCGTGAGACCTCCGCCGAGACGGCCGACAGGATGGGGCGCAGCGATTCGATCGCCTGCAGGTCCCGCAAGCCCGGGGTGTTCGGCGAGCTGACATTGACCACCAGGTACGACGCCAGCGGTCCGACCAGCCGGGCGCTGGCCCGGTAGTCGTCGACGGCTTCGGCGGCCGGCGTCTTCTTGGTTTTGCCGATGTTCACCCCGATCGGTACCTCGGGATGGTGCCTCGCCAGCCGCATGGCCAGCGCGCCGGCGCCGTGGTTGTTGAACCCCATACGGTTCAGCAGGGCACGGTCGTCGGGCAGCCGGAACAAACGCGGGGTGGGGTTGCCCGGCTGCGGGTGCGCGGTGACGGTTCCGATCTCCGCATATCCGAAACCCATTGCGCCCCAGGTGAGCAGCCCGAGGCCGTCCTTGTCGAAGCCGGCGGCCAGTCCGAGCGGTCCCGGGAAGCGCACCCCGAATACCGTGCTGGCAAGTATCGGGTCTGCCGGGCCCAGCCGCCGGGTCAGCATCCGGCGCATCGGGGTAACGGCGGTGGCGGCGCGCAGTATCGCGAACACGAGCGTGTGGATGCGCTCGGGCGGCAGCAGGAACAGCAGCCGCCGCAACAGGCCGTACATCCGATGACGGCGCGAGTCGCCCACCGTCACAGTTCCGGTTGGTCAGGCCGCCGGTTCTCTACACGAGACTTCTTGCGGCGCAACAGGACTCGCCTACTGCCATCGGTGTAAAGCCGTACCCGCGTCAGTTCCCAGCCGCGGTACTCGGCCTCGATGGACAGCCTGGTGGACGCGCTGACCCTGGTCACCTCCGGCGGCAGGCGCAGCGGCGCCCATTCGTACTCGTCGGACATGTCGGTGTCCCAACCCTCGGGCAGCCGACTCCGCCGCGGCGCGGTCACAGCGAAGCCCCCGCGTGCTCGATGACCTGCACCCCGGCACCCGACCCCGATATCACGTACAAGGTGTCTGACGCTTCGTCAAAGACCAGTGAGTTGGGTTGCTGCACGGTTGGGTAACGCACCTTTTCGACGGGAATTCCGGTCGTCAGATCGTAACCAATGACGGTGTTCGATGCTGTTTGGGACACCCAGGCCAATGGCCGCGAGCCGGCCAGGCCGTACGGAGCCTGCCGCACCGGGTAGGCCTGGCGCAAGATCAGCGGGTCGACCCCGTACACCAGCAGTTGGCCGCCGCGCGTGTCGGCGACGAGCACGCGGCCCAGCGGATCGGCGGCCAGGGTGGTGGCGCCCTCGCCGGCCCGCAGCGCCTGCTGGGCGCGACCGTCGGCGCCGATCGTCGTCACAGACGTCTGCCCGCGATCCAGCACCACCGTCGTATTTTCTTGTGTCACAAGGGCGTCGACGCGGGCGAAGATCTTATTGCGGCTTGTCACCGAACCGTCGTCCGCGCCGACGGTGTAAACGGCTCCGTCGGCGCTGCCCAGCATGAGCTTGCCGTCGGCGCGACGTGCGATCGCGGTGAACTCGATGTTCGCGGCGTCGGCGACATTGACCCGTGTGGCCCGGGCGGCGGCCAGATCGACCACGAAGAAACCGCCGCGCGCGGCAGCGTAGGCGGTGCCGCGGCCGTCGCTGGTCAGCGCCGCCGCAGGTCCCGGCAGGCCTATGACGCGAAGGGGGTCGCGAGGCGACTCGTGCGGTGCGGACTGCGCCTCACCCAAGACGCTGATGCTGGCGGGCGCCGCGGGGTCGGTGCCGGGGCAGAGCACCGCCAACCGGCGAGTGCTGCTGTCGAACGTCGCCGCCTGGGGGTGGCCGCCCAGCGGTAGGACCGTGCCCGCCGGATTCTGTGATACCGGCGGAGACTCGGCGGCGTGCGCCGGTTCGATCGTGGGCGGGGAAGCATCCAGCGGGCTCGACGAGCACCCCGTCACCAACAGCAAAGTGAACGCAGCAGCGAGGCCGCACTGAACTGCGCGTTTACCCTGTAGCAGCAAAGAATCGCCCTCGACGGTGGAACATGTGCTTCAAATTCTAAGGAACGATCCCGCACCCAATCTCGCCATGTTGCACACAATAAGTGGTACTGGAGAGGTATCTTTGCGACATGACCGTCGCTGCTGACCGGCATCTCGCAGACAAAGAGTTTGCTGTTGAGGATATGTCGACTGGCATTTTCGCCAGTGGTTACGGGCAAGTCGGTGACGGGCGTAGTTTTTCGTTCCACATCGAGCACCGTTCGCTAGTCGTCGAGATTTACCGGCCGCGCCTGTCCGGGCCGGTGCCGCAGGCTGATGAAGTGGTCGCCAGGGCGGTTCGCAGCCTGGTCGAAATCGACCTCACCGACGAGCGCAGCCTGACCGCGGCAGTGCGCGACTCCGTCGCGCACGCGGTGGCCGTAGCGCGCTAGCGTCCTGACGATCGAAATGCGTGCATATCCCATACGTTCGACGCGCCATAGGGACTAGTCGCAGGCGATAGTCGTCGCCGGCACCGGGTACGGTCATCGTCGTGACTGCGGTTTCACGGATGTCCTGGTGGCTGGTGTGACCGTCATCCTGCTACGACACGGGCGGTCCACCTCGAACACCGCCGGCATTCTGGCCGGCCGTTCCGAGGGCGTCGACCTGGACGACAAGGGCCGCGAGCAGGCCGCCGGGCTGATCGATCGGATCGGGGACCTGCGCATCCGGGCGGTGGTGAGTTCGCCGATGCTGCGATGCCGGCGCACCGTGGAACCGCTCGCGGCGGCACTGTTCCTCGAGCCGCTGATCGACGAGCGGCTCGCCGAAGTCGACTACGGCGAATGGACCGGCCGCAAGATGAGCGAGCTGGCCGGCGAGCCCTTGTGGCGGGTGGTCCAGGCCCATCCCAGCGCGGCCGTGTTCCCCGGTGGAGAGGGACTGGCGCAGGTTCAGGCCCGCGCCGTGGCCGCGGTCCGCGAACACGACCGGCGGCTGGCTGACGAGCACGGGGGCGACGCGCTGTGGCTGGCCTGCAGCCACGGCGACGTCATCAAGGCGTTGATCGCCGACGCGTACGGCATGCACCTGGACAGCTTCCAGCGCGTCAACGTCGACCCGGCGTCGATCAGCGTCATCCACTACACGCAGCTGCGACCGTTCGTCATGCACGTCAACCACACCGGGGCGCGGCTTTCGGCCGCGCTGCGGGCCGCGCCGAAGCCACCGGCAGATTCGCCAGGGGATTCCCAGGAGGAGCAAGCCAAGCCGCAGCAGCAGCCGGGCGGTGCGGTGCCCTCCGGCGACGCCGTAGTAGGCGGATCCACCGACTAATGGCCCAAACGAATCGCGTCGCGACGGCCACTGCCGGTATTTTGAAAGGTGCCATGGCCCGCGCAATCCACGTCTTCCGCACACCCGACCGTTTCGTGGCCGGGACCGTTGGCCAGCCCGGAAATCGGACCTTCTACATCCAGGCCGCGCACGACTCCCGGGTGGTGTCGGTGGTGCTGGAAAAGCAGCAGGTGGCGGTTCTCGCCGAACGCATCGGCGCGCTGCTGCTCGAGGTGAACCGCAGGTTTGGCACACCGGTGCCGCCGGAGCCCACCGAGATCGACGACCTCAGTCCGCTGATCATGCCCGTCGACGCGGAGTTTCGGGTCGGAACCATGGGGCTGGGCTGGGATTCGGAGGCTCAGACCGTGGTGGTCGAATTGCTGGCCGTCACCGATGCGGAGTTCGACGCCTCGGTGGTGCTCGACGACACCGAAGACGGTCCCGATGCGGTGCGGGTGTTCCTGACGCCGGAGTCGGCGCGGCAGTTCGCCACTCGCTCCAACCGCGTCATCTCGGCAGGACGTCCGCCGTGCCCGCTCTGCGACGAACCGTTGGACCCCGAGGGCCACATCTGCGCGCGCACCAACGGTTACAAGCGCAGCGCGCTGCTCGGGCCTGACGATGACACCGAGGAGTGACGACCGTGAGGTGTTGCGCGACGGCGAGCTGACGGTCCTGGGCCGCATCCGCTCGGCGAGCAACGCCACTTTTCTGTGCGAATCCACGTTGGGCGAGCGCAGCGTGCACTGTGTCTACAAGCCGGTCTCCGGCGAACAGCCGCTGTGGGACTTCCCGGACGGGACGCTGGCCGGCCGCGAACTCGGCGCCTACCTGGTGTCGACGGAGTTGGCCTGGAACATCGTGCCCTACACGATCATTCGTCACGGGCCGGCAGGTCCGGGCATGCTGCAGCTGTGGGTGGAACAACCCGGCGACACGGTGGACACGGCCGCTTCCGAACCCCACCCCGGACCCGACCTGGTCGACCTGTTTCCCGCCGGTCGACGCGAGCCGGGTTATCTGCCGGTGCTGCGGGCCTACGACTACGCCGGCGACGAGGTCATCCTGATGCACGCCGACGACATTCGGCTGTGGCGGATGGCGGTGTTCGACGTGCTGATCAACAACGCCGACCGCAAGGGCGGCCACGTGCTGCGCGACCTGGACGGCCATGTCTACGGGGTCGACCACGGGGTGTGCCTGCACGTCGACAACAAGCTGCGCACGGTGCTGTGGGGCTGGGCCGGCAAGCCGATCGACGACGACACCCTGCAGGACGTCGCCGCCCTCGCCGACGCGCTCAGTGGATCGCTTGCCGATGGGCTGGCCGGGCACATCACCCGCAAGGAGATTGCGGCGTTGCACCGGCGGGCGCAGGCGCTGCTGGACAACCCGGTGATGCCCGGACCGAACCGGCATCGCGCCATCCCCTGGCCGGCGTTTTAGGGTGAAGCGGTGAGCCCGGCCGCGCAGGACATGACGGACGCGGCACTGGCTGCCGATCTCGCAGCCGACGCGGGGGACTTGCTGCTCAAGGTCCGCGAGGAGGTCGGTTTCAGCTATCCGTGGGCGCTGGGCGATGCGGGTGACAGCGAGGCGAACGCGCTGCTGCTGCGGCGGCTGCGAGCCGAGCGTCCGGGTGACGCGGTGCTCAGCGAGGAAGCTCACGACGACCTGGTGCGGCTGAAGTCAGACCGGGTGTGGATCGTCGACCCGTTGGACGGCACCCGCGAGTTCTCCACCCGCGGGCGCGACGACTGGGCGGTGCATGTCGCGCTGTGGCGGCGTCCCACCGGCGACGGACGGCCCGAAATCACCGATGCGGCAGTGGCGTTGCCGGCCCGCGGAAACGTGGTGTACCGCAGCGACACCGTCGCCGACAGCATCACGCGGTTCGGCGTGCCCAGCACCATCCGGATCGCGGTGAGCGCCACCCGGCCACCGGCGATCCTGCACCGCATCCGGCAGACGGTCTCCATCCAGCCCGTGGCGATCGGCTCGGCGGGCGCCAAAGCGATGGCCGTCATCGACGGCGAAGTCGACGCCTACCTGCATGCCGGGGGCCAATGGGAATGGGATTCGGCGGCGCCCGCCGGAGTGGTGCTGGCCGCGGGCATGCACGCGTCGCGTCTGGACGGCTCGCCGCTGCGGTACAACCAGCTCGACCCGTACCTGCCCGACTTCTTGATGTGTCGCGCCGAAGTGGCGCCGATCCTGCTCGATGCCATTCACCAGGCGTGGCGGTAGGTGGCGCGCGCGGCCCTGTTGGCGGTGAGTGGCCGCATATGCACAGGTTCCGGGCGTTTTGGTGTACGGATGGGCGCGCTCGAGCTCGGGCCGCCGGCCTTAGCCCGCCACACAACCCCCACCGTCGGCGGGCTTAAAGTCGAGGGCATGCAATCGTGGTCGTCCGCACCGGTCCCCGCCCTGCCGGGACGCGGCCCGGAGCTACGGCTGTACGACACCTCGGACCGTCAGGTGCGCCCGGTGGCACCCGGGACCAAAGCCACCATGTACGTCTGCGGAATCACGCCGTATGACGCCACCCATCTGGGTCACGCCGCCACCTACCTGGCTTTCGACCTGATCCATCGGCTGTGGCTGGACCTCGGTCACGGGGTGCACTACGTGCAGAACGTCACCGACATCGACGATCCGTTGTTCGAGCGCGCTGCCCGCGATGGCGAGGATTGGCGCGACCTCGCCGAGCGCGAGACCGCCCTGTTCCGGACCGATATGGCGGCGCTGCGGGTACTGCCGCCACACGACTACGTCGGCGCGACCGAAGCGATACCCGAAATGGTCGAGCTCGTCGAGAAGATGCTCGCCTCGGGGGCGGCCTATGTCGTCGACGACGAATTCCAGGACGTCTACTTCCGGGCCGATGCCACACCGCAGTTCGGCTACGAGTCGGGCTACGACCGCGACACCATGCTGCAGCTCTACGAGCAACGCGGTGGCGACCCGCACCGGGCCGGTAAGTCCGACGAGCTCGACGCCTTGCTGTGGCGGGCCGAGCGGCCGGGGGAGCCCAGTTGGCCGTCACCGTTCGGTCCCGGCCGGCCGGGATGGCACGTCGAATGCGCGGCGATCGCACTCAGCCGCATCGGCAGCGGCCTGGACATCCAGGGCGGGGGCAGCGACCTGATCTTCCCGCATCACGAGTTCACTGCCGCGCACGCCGAATGTGTACGGGGCGAAAGACGTTTCGCCCGGCATTATGTGCACGCGGGAATGATCGGCTGGGACGGCCACAAGATGTCCAAGAGCCGCGGCAACCTGGTGCTGGTCTCCAGACTGCGCGCCCAAGGTGTCGAGCCGCCGGCCATCCGGCTGGGTCTGCTGGCCGGCCACTACCGCGCCGACCGCTTTTGGAGTGAGCAGGTGCTCGACGAGGCCACTGCCCGGCTGCAGCGTTGGCGCACCGCGACCGCCCTGCCCGCCGGTCCGGATGCCGCCGACGTCATCGCCCGGGTCCGCCAGTACCTGGCCGACGACCTGGATACTCCCAAAGCGATTGCCGCACTTGATGGTTGGACCACCGACGCGCTCGAGTACGGCGGTCATGACGCCGAGTCACCGAAACGGGTGGCGAGCGCAATCGACGCGCTGCTCGGGGTGGACCTGTAATCGCTACAACGGCTTTGACAAGCTACGTTTTCGGGCCATGACATCGCTGCAGGGCAAAGTCGTCTTCATCACGGGTGCGGCCAGGGGGATCGGGGCCGAGGTCGCCCGTCGGCTGCGCAACAAGGGCGCCAAGCTCGTGCTGACCGACCTGGACAAAGCCCAACTGGCCTCCCTGGCCACCGAACTCGGTGCGGACCGGGTGCTCACCGTCGTCGCCGACGTGCGCAATCTGACCGCCATGCAGACCGCGGCCGACCAGGCGGTCGAACGCTTCGGGGGCATCGACGTGGTGGTGGCCAACGCCGGCATCGCCAGCTACGACTCTCGGTGTTGCAGGTCGACCCGGAGGCGGTCAAGCGGGTGCTGGACGTCAACCTGCTCGGTGGTTTTCACACCCGCGGGCCACCCTGCCCGCGCTGATCGACCGACGTGGCTATCTGCTGATCGTCTCGTCGCTGGCCGCATTCGCGGCCGCTCCGGGGATGACACCCTACGCCGTGACGAAGGCCGGTAATGAGCACCTCGCCAATGGCTTGCGGCTGGAGGTTGCCACCTCGGGGTCGGCGTCGGCTCGGCGCACCTGTCCTGGATCGACACCGCGCTGGTGCGCGACGCCAAAGCCGACCTGCCGGCGTTCAACCGACTACTCGCGGAGCTGCCCTGGCCGATGAACAAGACAGCCTCGGTAAGCCTGGGTGCGGAAGCCCTTGTCAAAGGCATCGAGGGCCGTCAGGAGCACGTGTACTGCCCGCGCTGGGTGGGCCTGATGCGCTGGCTCAAGCCGGTGCTGTCCACCCGGCTGGGCGAAGCCCCGCTCCTCAAATTCGGCGGCGAGTTGATGCCCCAGCTTGATGCTCAAGTCGCCGCGCTCGGCCGTTCCACCAGCTCCTACACCGAATCTTTAGTTGTGGCCCGACGGACATAACGTTAAGCCCCGGGGGTCGCCCGCGCGAAGCTCGCTGAGAAGGGACGGTTCTGATGAGTTTTTGGTGTCGCCGCCGGATGTCATCTCGACGCAATTGTTCAGCGGAGCGGGCTCGGGTCCGATGCTGGCCGCCGCGGCGGCCTGGGACGGGTTGGCCAGCGAGCTGGGCTCGGTGGCGGACCTGTTTTTGTCGGTGACCTCAGGGCTGGTGGGTTCGGCATGGCAGGGTGCGGCGTCGGCGGCGATGGCGAGTGCGGCCGCGCCGTACGCCGGGTGGCTGAGCGCGGCGGCCACGCGCGCCGCGGATGCGGCCGGGCAGGCCAAAACGGCGGCCGCCGCCTTCGAGGCGGCCCGGTCGACCGTGGTGCATCCGCTGGCCGTCGCCGCCAACCGTTCGCAGTTGGTGTCGCTGGTGCGCTCGAACCTGTTGGGGTTCAACGGCCCGGCCATCGCGGCCACCGAGGCCGCATATGAGCAGATGTGGGCCGCGGACGTGGCCGCGATGGTGGGTTACCACGGCGGCGTCTCGGCGGTCGCGGCGCGCCTGACGTCTTGGCAGTCGGCACTGCAAAGCCTCCCGGGGCTGTTGAGCCCGGCGGCCAGCCCGGCCGCCACCCCGCAGAACTTCGGCATCGGGAACACCGGCATCGGGAACATCGGCAGCGGAAATGTCGGCATCGGGAACATCGGCAGCGGCAACAACGGCATCTCCAACATCGGCAGCGGGAACAACGGGTTCTTCAACTTCGGCCTCGGAAACACCGGCCAGGCAAACATCGGCAGCGGAAATAAGAACACAGCCTTTCCCGACAACACCGGCTCGTTCAACGCGGGTACCACCAACACCGGCCTGTTCAACGCGGGCGGCACCAACACCGGCCTCTTCAACTCGGGCACTTTCAACACGGCGATCGGTAGCGCGACCCTCCAAACCTCAGCGAACTCGGGCTTCATGAACTCGGGCACCGGCCTCTCGGGATTCTTCAACTCGGGCGTGAATTTCTCGGGTTGGTTCAACACCACGGGGGCCGTCGGCAACGACTCCGGTATCGGCAACACCGGCGATGTGCAAGCGGGTGTCGCCAACTCCGGCATAGGCGGCAGCAACGTCGGCTTCTTCCAATTCCGGCAGCGGCGGCCACAGCACCGGTCTGTTCAACGCGGGCAGCGGCGGCAACAACACGGGCGTCGGCAACTCGGGCAACGGCGGCTTCAACGCGGGCCTTGCTCAACTCGGGTCTGTCCAATAACGGACTGGGCAACTCGAGCGAGGTCGGCAACAACTCGGGGACGGCAAACCGGGGCGACAACAGCTCGGGAGCGTTCAACACCGGCACTGGCCAGTCCGGCTACTTCGGCTTCTAGCTGCTGATCTACCGGCCGAATCCCGGGCGCCGGCGGCGCAGATAACGTTCGAACTCCGCGGCCAGCGCGTCGCCGTCGATCTTGCCCAGGGTGTCGTTGAGATCAACCTCGGCGTCCCCGCGCTCCTCGAGCGACTGCACGTACTCGGCCAGGTCGTCGTCATCGTCGGTCATCTCGGAGACCGCCTGTTCCCACTCCTCGGCCTGCACCGGCAGGTCGGCCAGCGGAACCTCGATATCGAGCACGTCTTCGACGCGGCGCAGCAGCGCCACCGTCGCCTTCGGGTTCGGCGGGTGCGACACGTAGTGCGGAATCGCCGCCCAGAACGTCACCGCCGGGATCCCGGCCGCAACGCAGGCGTCCTGGAAAACCCCGGCGATCCCGGTCGGGCCTTCGTAGCGGGTTTCTTCCAGGCCGAAACGCCGCGCCGACTCGGAGGAATACGCCGCGCCCGAGACCGGTACCGGCCGCGTGTGCGGCGTGTCGGCCAGCAGTGCCCCCAGGATCACGACGGTGTCCACGTTGAGCTTGTCCGCGATGGCCAGCAACTCGGCGCAGAACGTGCGCCAGCGCATGTTGGGCTCCACCCCATGCATCAACACGACGTCGCGGTCGCTGCCCGGCGGGCGGCAGTGTGAAATGCGCATCGCCGGCCACACCAGCTCCCGGGTGACCCCGTCGACCTGGCGGATGACCGGGCGATTCACCTGGTAGTCGTAGTAGGCCTCGTCGTCGATCTCCACGATCGGATCGGCCTCCCAGATGGCATCCAGGTGCTCCAGCGCATCGCTGGCCGCATCGCCGGCGTCGTTCCAGCCCTCGAACGCCGCCACGACGACGGTGTTGTGCAATTCGGGCACTACGAACCCATCACCCGGGGAGGTCACAGAATCAGGGTACGGCCTGGCCCGGGCGGGAAGAGGCCCTGTCAGAGATCTGCGACACACTCTTCATTTGCATAGGCCCACTATCCTTATGGGGTGACTGCCGCGAACGAACACCACTACTACACCGATCTGCTCGATACTTTGGCGCAGCGGGTGGTAGTCGGCGACGGCGCGGTGGGCACCCAGCTGCAGGCCGCCGATCTCGCCCCGGGACGAAATACGTTCGGCTGCAATTTGGTTAACCTTGCTAACTAGGACATTGTCGACAAGATCCGCGTCGCCAACCGGGTCGGGTCGAGGTGGGCGTCCAGACGTCGGGTGACGACGTAGACTTTTCTGGTCGAGAGGCGTTGCAACGGTTCCGGGTCCCTGCCCGTTATCCGCCACGCTCGGCAGAGTCAAGGACGCCTTCCGCTATGGAAGGAACGTACGTGAACGCCTCCGGGTTGAACATCTCGGCGCCGAACATCTTGGAGCCGAACATCCGCCCCGACTGCACCGACGAACTGACGGCAGCTCTGCGCCAGCGGATCGTGGTGATCGACGGCGCGATGGGCACGGCGATCCAGCGGGACCGGCCGGACGAGGCCGGCTATCGCGGCGACCGGTTCACGGAGTGGCCGACCGCGCTTCAGGGCAACAACGACCTGCTCAGCCTGACGCAGCCGCAGATCATCGAGGGGATCCACCGCGAGTACCTCGAGGCGGGCGCCGACATCCTGGAGACCAACACGTTCAACGCGAACGCGGTCTCGCTCTCCGACTACGACATGGCCGACCTGAGCTACGAGCTCAACTACGCCGGCGCCGCCCTGGCCCGCAAGGCAGCTGACGAATTCAGCACCCCGGAGAAGCCCCGCTACGTCGCCGGCGCAATCGGGCCGACGACGCGCACCGCGTCGATCTCGCCGGATGTCAACGACCCTGGCGCCCGCAACGTCTCCTACGACCAGCTAGTTGCCGCCTACCTCGAAGCCGCTAACGGCTTGGTCGACGGTGGCGCAGACCTCCTCATCATCGAGACGATCTTCGACTCGCTGAACGCCAAGGCGGCGGTGTTCGCCGTCGAGACGCTGTTCGAGGAACGCGGACGCCGCTGGCCGGTGATCATCTCGGGCACCATCACCGACGCGTCCGGGCGGACGTTGTCCGGTCAGGTCACCGAAGCCTTCTGGAACGCGATCAGGCACGCGAAGCCGATCGCGGTGGGCCTCAACTGCGCCCTGGGCGCCCCGGAGATGAGGCCCTACATCGCCGAGATGGCGCGGATCGCGGATACTTTCGTTTCTTGCTACCCGAACGCCGGCCTCCCCAACGCCTTCGGCGAGTACGACGAGTCCCCGGAGCGTCAGGCCTGCTACATCGCCGAGTTCGCCGAGGCCGGCCTGGTCAACCTGGTCGGTGGCTGCTGCGGAACGGCGCCGCCGCACATCGCCGAGATCGCCAAGGTCGTCGAGGGCAAGCCGCCGCGCGAGCTGCCGGAGATCCCGGTGGCCACCCGGCTCTCGGGCCTGGAGCCGCTCAACATCACCGACGACTCCCTGTTCGTGAACATCGGTGAGCGCACCAACATCACCGGCTCCGCCCGGTTCCGCAACCTGATCAAGGCCGAGGACTACGACACCGCGCTGTCGGTCGCCCTGCAGCAGGTCGAGGTCGGTGCGCAGGTCATCGACATCAACATGGACGAGGGCATGATCGACGGCGTCGCCGCGATGGACCGGTTCACCAAGCTGATCGCGGCCGAGCCGGACATCAGCCGCGTCCCGGTGATGATCGACTCCTCCAAGTGGGAGGTCATCGAGGCGGGCCTGAAGAACGTGCAGGGCAAGCCGATCGTCAACTCGATCTCCATGAAGGAGGGCGAGGAGAAGTTCATCCGCGAGGCACGGCTGTGCCGCAAGTACGGCGCCGCCGTCGTCGTGATGGCTTTCGACGAGCAGGGTCAGGCCGACAACTTGGAGCGCCGCAAGGAGATCTGCGGGCGCGCCTACCGGATCCTGACCGAAGAGGTCGGCTTCCCGCCCGAGGACATCATCTTCGACCCGAACTGCTTCGCGCTGGCGACCGGTATCGAGGAGCACGCGACATACGGGATCGACTTCATCGAGGCCTGCGCCTGGATCAAGGAGAACCTTCCCGGTGTGCACATCTCCGGCGGTATCTCGAACGTGTCGTTCTCGTTCCGGGGCAACAACCCCGTCCGCGAGGCGATCCACGCGGTGTTCCTGTACCACGCCATCAAGGCCGGCCTGGACATGGGCATCGTCAACGCCGGTGCACTCGTGCCCTACGACTCGATCGACCCCGAGCTGCGGGACCGGATCGAGGACGTCGTCCTGAACCG
>NZ_DATJYB010000413.1:0-14547 GCF_035499775.1 Mycobacterium sp.
GACCGCAGAACTGCCCGTCCAGCTCGATCACATACGGCAGCATGCGACCCTTGTTGGCCTCCGCACGCAGGCTCGAACACACCGCCGGCCACGCGGCAACGGTGTGGCGGAGCGTCCAATCGCCGTCCGTACTGGGCTCCCAAGGCTCGAGGTGCGCGCGGTCGGCCAACCGGGTCCGGCTCCACTTCGCGCCGTCGCGCAGCCGCACCGCCCGCAACCGGATCACACCCGCCGGGACCCGCAGCGGCCCGACGGACAGCGGCCACCCAGGATGCCGGTTACTGGTGCGAAACAGCTTCACGAGGGACACCGCGAGGTCCCGGCTCAGCCGCGCTGCGCCAGGAATGCGACGTCGACGATCTCGCCGGTCCGGATCTGCTCGGCCCCGGTGGGAACCACGACCAGACAATTCGCTTCGGCAAGGGTGGCCAGCAGGTGCGACGACGCCCCGGGCGCCCCGCCCAGCGCCTGCACCAGGTACTCGCCGCTGTCCTGATCACGCATGAGCTGACCGCGCAGATAGCCCTTGCGGCCGGCCACCGACGTGATCGGCGACAACGTGCGGGCCTGCACGATCCGGCGCATCGGCTGCCGCTTGCCCAGCGACAGCCGGATCAACGGGCGCACCATCACCTCGAAGACCACCAGGGCGCTCACCGGATTGGCCGGCAGCAGAAAGGTCGGAACGCCGTCGCGCCCCAGCTGTCCGAAGCCCTGCACGGACCCGGGATGCATGGCGACGCGGGCCACCTCCATCTCCCCGAGCTCGGAGAGCACCGCCCGCACGGCCTCGGCGGCCGCTCCCCCGACCGCGCCGGCGATCACCACCACCTCGGCGCGATTGAGCTGACCTGAGACGATCTCGCCGAGCTCGTTGGGATCGTTGCTGACGATGCCGACGCGGTTCACTTCCGCGCCGGCATCCCGGCCGGCCGCCGCCAAGGCATAGGAGTTGACGTCGTACACCTGCCCGTTGCCCGGGGTGCGCGAGATGTCGACCAGCTCGCCGCCCACAGCCATCACCGACAACCGCGGGCGCGGGTGCACCAGGACGCGCTCCCGGCCGACCGCGGCCAGCAGCCCCACCTGGGCCGCGCCGATGATCGTTCCGGCGCGCACGGCGACGTCGCCGGGCTGGACGTCATCGCCGGTGCGCCGCACATAGGCACCCGAGGGCGCGCCGCGCAGAATCCGCACCCGCGACATGCCGCCGTCGGTCCAGCGCAGCGGCAGCACCGCATCGGCCAGCGTGGGCAGCGGAGCCCCGGTCTGAACCCGGGCAGCCTGCCGGGGCTGCAGTCGACTGGGGGTGCGCGAACCGGCGTCGATGGTTCCCATCACCGGCAGCGTCAACCCGTTGGACCCGCCCTCGCCGGCGTCCGGGTCGGCGGCGCCGTCCAGAGCAGTCACACCCGACTCGCCGACACCGAGCACGTCGACGCTGCGCACCGCGTAGCCGTCGATCGCGGCCTGGTCGAAGCCGGGCAGAGGTCTTTCGGTCACCACTTCCTCGGCGCACATCAACCCCTGCGCCTCGGCGATGGCAACTTTTATCGGCCGCGGGGCTACCGCGGCGGCCGATATCCGGGCCTGCTGCTCCTCCACAGAACGCAAAATCGCGCCTTTCCGTCGAGCCAAGTGGCGCGAACGGGCCGGTCTGGTGCCGGGCTACTGCTGGGTCAAGCCCAATCGCGCCACCAACCACCGCCGCAGATCCGGGCCGTAGTCGTCACGATCCAATGCAAAGTCAACCGCAGCCTTGAGGTAGCCGCCGGGATTTCCCAAGTCGTGTCGAGATCCGCGGTGCACGACGACATGCACCGGATGGCCCTCGGCGATCAGCAGCGCGATCGCGTCGGTGAGCTGCACTTCACCACCGGCACCGCGTTCGATGCGGCGCAACGCGTCGAAGATGGCGCGGTCGAGCACATAACGGCCGGCCGCCGCGTACATCGACGGGGCGTCCTTGGCCTTGGGCTTCTCGACCATGCCGTTGACCCTCAGCACGTCGGGATTGTCACCGTCGGGCAGCGCCTCGACGTCGAACACGCCGTAGGCGCTGATCTCCTCGGGCGTGACCTCGATGGCACACAACACGGATCCGCCGTACTCGGCGCGCACCTGCGACATCGTCTCCAAGACGCCGGTCGGCAGCACCAGGTCGTCGGGCAGCAGCACCATGACGGCGTCCTCGTCGGGCGCCAGCGTGGGCTCCACACATCCGATGGCGTGACCCAGCCCGAGCGGCTCGGCCTGCACCACCGACTCGACCTTGATCAGCTCCGGGGCGCGACGCACCTTGGCCAGCATGGCCTTCTTGCCGCGGGCCTCGAGCGTGCCCTCCAGTACCAGGTCTTCGACGAAGTGCGCGACGACGCCGTCCTTGCCCTCGGAGGTGATGATCACCAGGCGTTCGGCACCGGCCTCGGCGGCCTCCTCGGCGACCAGCTCGATACCGGGGGTGTCGACGACGGGCAGCAGTTCCTTCGGCACCGTTTTGGTCGCGGGCAAAAAGCGCGTTCCAAGGCCGGCCGCCGGGACGATCGCCGTGTACGGGACCGGGATTTCTGGGCGTGACATCGTTCACAACCATAACCCGGGTCGGGTGTACCGGGTGGGCATGGCGCCGGGCCAGTCGGGGCTGTCATCGTGGAGAGCATGCCGGTCGGGAGCAAGGCGGAGTTGCGGGAACGGCTACAGGCTGCCCGGCGACAGGTTGCCGACGACGTCCGCGCCGCCGAAGCCCGGATGCTCGGCGAACACCTGGAACTGCTGGTCAGCACCGGTAGCACGGTCTGTGCGTATGTGCCGGTGGACGCCGAGCCGGGTTCGATCGAGATGCTGGATGTTTTGCTGCGCCGGGCCGTACGGGTGCTGCTACCGGCAGCGCGGACCACCGGCGACGACCAGCCGCTGCCGCTGCGCTGGGGCGAGTACCGCGGCGACCGGCTTGCGCGGGGCCGGTGGGGGCTGCTGGAGCCGCCTGAGCCGTGGCTGCCGGAGTCCGCCCTGGCCGAGGCCGACCTGGTGCTGGTGCCCGCGCTGGCGGTCGACCGCTCAGGCGTACGGCTGGGCCGGGGCCGCGGCTTCTACGACCGCTCGCTGGCGTACCGGGACCCGCAGGCGCGGCTGATGGCGGTGGTGCGCGACGAGGAGTTGGTCGACCAGCTGCCCGCTGAGCCCCACGACGTCCCGATGACCCATGCGCTGACGCCGCGCCGGGGAGCCATCCCGTTGTCCTGACGCGGGAATGATCCAGGTCACGTGGCGGTTCTAGCACTTGAAACGGTAGAGTGCTAACCAGGCTGACGCTCTTCAGTCCAAACCCGGAGGTCTTCAGTGCCGACTTACAGCTACGCGTGCACCGAGTGCGGCGACCGCTTTGACATCGTGCAAGCGTTCACCGACGACTCGCTGACCACGTGCGAGAAGTGCGCTGGTCGGCTGCGGAAGCTTTTCAACCCCGTGGGCGTGGTGTTCAAGGGCAGCGGCTTCTACCGCACCGACAGCCGCGACTCGGGCAAGAAGTCGAGCGCTTCCAGCAACGGTTCTTCCAACGGCGACTCCGCGTCGAGTTCGGACAAAAGCTCGGAAAAGTCGAAATCGAGCGAGAAGAGCGACAAGTCCACGTCGAGCGAGAAGTCGAGCAGCACCCGCACGCCGTCCACCGCGGGCGCCTCGAAATAGCGGGTTATCCACAGCGCGATCCCTTCGGCGGCACGCTGGTCGCTGCGCTGCGCTTACCGTTGCGGCGTGCGGCAATCAGGTCTGAATTCCGCGTCGCTGAATCCAACCCTGTTCAGCCGGATCTCGACGTCGCTGCGCCCGGACTGGACCCGCACCGTGCGGGCCCGCCGAGTCGCCGCCGGCGGGCTCGTCGTGTTGGCCTTCATTGCGACGTTGCGGTCGAATCCGGACGGTGACCGCGTCGACGTGCTGGTGGCCAGCCACGATCTGCGGCCCGCGACGACGCTGACTGCTGACGACGTGCGCGTCGAAAAGCGTTTGGCTACAACGATTCCCGACGGGTCACAGACCGACCTAGGTGCGGTGCTGGGTGCGACGCTGGCCAGCCCGACGCGACGCGGCGAGGTGCTCACCGATGTCCGCGTGCTGGGTAGCCGGCTGGCCGAATCGACGGCCGGGCCCGGCGCCCGGATCGTGCCGCTGCATCTGGCCGACAACGCGCTGATCGACCTGGTCCGGGTCGGCGATGTCGTTGACGTGCTGGTTGCGTCGGATACCGGCGCGCAGCCGGCTGCCCCGGCCGTCACTTCGGCGCCCAGGGTGGTGGCCACCGACGCGGTGGTCGTCCTCGTCTCTGCTAAGCAGGCCGGCGACGACGACCGCGTAGTGTTAGTTGCGCTGCCGGCTCGGGTGGCGAACGCGGTGGCAGGCTCGGCGTTGGGTCAAGCGGTAACTCTCACCCTGCACTGAGTACCTGGCGGGGGTTCGCCACGTGATCAGCAGCAAACCTGTGTCCAGTCCAGAAAGGTCCACCCCATGCTCAAAGGGTTCAAGGAGTTTCTCTCGCGGGGCAATATCGTCGACCTGTCCGTCGCGGTGGTCATCGGTGCGGCGTTCACGACGGTGGTCAAAGGCTTCACCGACGGCGTCGTCAATCCGTTGGTGAGCTCGATTGGCGCCGGCCCGAAGTCAGAGCACGGCGTCCTGAAACAGCACATCCCGTGGACCAATGATACGGGCCCAGGGGCCTTGTACATCAACCTCAACGACTTCCTGTCGGCAGGGGTCAACTTCATCCTCGTCGCCGCGGTGGTCTACTTCCTGATCGTGCTGCCCTACAACAAGCTGCGTAAGCGGGGCGAGGTCGAGCAGGCGGACGACGCCCAGATCGTCCTGCTCACCGAAATCCGCGACCTGCTCTCCCAGAACACGGGGGGCGTGTCCTCGGGCAGGCACGGTGGTCAGGGTCGATTCGACCTGGCACCGACGCCGGAACACGGACCCCGCGCGGACGCCGAAACGCAGATAAAGGGCCCCTGAGTCAGATCTCCAGGCTGGACAACTGGCCGATGATGTGGGCGGCCAGCGGGTTCAGCGTCGCCATGCCGTCACGCACCGCGTAACGGGACCCGGCGAGGTTGACCACCAGCGTGCTCCCGGACACGCCCGCCAAACCGCGCGACAGGGCCGCGTCGGTGATTCCCGCGGACAGTCCCGAGGCGCGGACGGCTTCGGCGATGCCGAGGATCTCCCGATCCAGGATGTCGCGGGTGGCTTCCGGGGTGACATCGCGAGGCGTCACACCGGTCCCGCCGACCGACACCACCAGGTCCACCCCGCCGATCACCGCGGTGTTCAGCGCGTTGCGAATCTCGACCTCGTCAGCCTCGACAGCCACCACACCGTCGACGACGAACCCCGCCTCGGTCAGCAGTTCGGTGACCAGCGGGCCACTGTGGTCCTCGTCCCCGTGCGCGGTGCGATCGTCGACAACGACGACAAGTGCCCGGCCGACAACCAATTCGGCACCCTTTTCCATGGGTGCCACCGTATATGCGAGCTCTGACCACGGTGCATCTGCTCTCATCACTGTTCCGCCTTGCCCAGGGTGACCTGCACCGTGCGGTTGCCACCAGATGGATCTTGAAATGTCAGTGAGACCTTGTCGCCGGGTGCCTTGGAGCGCACGGCGGCAACCAAGGCGTCGGCACTGTTGATCGGACGCTCGTCGACCCGGGTGACTACCACACCCGTAGGCACTCCGGCACCCGCAGCCGCACCACCCTGTACGACCTCCATCACCTTGGCGCCAGGAACCCCTTTGTCCGTGGTCACCTGCACGCCCAACGACGCGTGCGACGCCTTGTGGTTGGGATTGGTGATCAGCTCGTCGGCGATCCGCTTGGCCTGGTCGACCGGAATCGCGAAGCCCAGCCCGATCGAGCCGCTCTGGGCGTCAGGCGAATCGGAGCCCATGGTGGCGATCGCCGAGTTGACACCCACCAGCTGGCCGGCCATGTTGACCAGCGCACCACCGGAGTTACCCGGGTTGATCGCGGCATCGGTCTGAATCGCGTCCAGCACCGTGTTCTGGTTCCCCGACTCGCCGGTGGTCGACACCGGCCGGTTCAGCGCGCTGACGATTCCGGTGGTCACGGTACCCGCCAAACCCAGCGGCGAACCGATCGCAATCACCGGTTGGCCGACCCGCAGATCCGCCGATGTGCCAATCGCGATGGGGGTGAGCCCCGATACGCCCTGGACCCGCACCACGGCGATGTCGCTGGTGGGATCGGCGCCCACCACGGTGAACGGCGCGGTACGGCCGTCGGAGAAGGTCACCGTCGTCTTCGGCGCAGCACCGCCGTTACCGCCGGGCAGCGGGCTCGGCCCGGGCGGCGCTTTGGGGTTGGCGGCGGCCGCGACGACGTGGTTGTTGGTCATGATCAGGCCGTCGGCCGACAGGATGATGCCGGAGCCCTCTTCGGACTGGCGGCCCAGATCGGTCTCGAGCATCACGACGCTGGGCACCACCTTGGCGGCGACCTGTTCGACGCTGCCCGGCGGCATGTTGGCCGCCGGCACGCTGGGCGCTGCCCCCGGGAGCAGACCACCGATGTGGCCGCCCGTCGACTGGTGGCCCAGCTCCACGACCGTTGCCGCCGCGCCGCCGATACCGGCCGACACCACCGCTACCGCCAGTGCGCCAGCGAACAGGCCTGCGCGAGAACGCTTTTGGCGGATAACCACAGGGGGCGGGGCCATTGGCGGCATCATCCCGGGTATCGGGCCCGCGCCGTTAACACCCATCCCGGGTATCGGGCGCGCGCCAGTACCGGCGATCCCGGGCATCGGGCCCGCGCCGGTACCAGCCATGCCGGGTATCGGGCCGGCGCCAGTGCCGCCGATGCCAGGCATCTGAGCTGTCCCGGTTCCGCCTATGCCGGGCACCGGGCCGGTCCCGGTGCCGCCGAACTGCTCGTGCGGCTGGCGGAACTGGTGCGTCGGCTGTTGGTAGCGCCAGTCGAACTGCTGGTTGTAGGTATCTTGCGGCCCCTGCGCATACGCGGGGGGCACAGGCTGGTTAGGCGCGCGGTATCCCGGCTGCTGCGGCGGTGGCGAATACCTCGGGTGATTCGTCATGTCGCTAAGTCGCTCTTCCTCTTTTTTCGGGTTTCTCGGGTCTCGTTGGACCCGGTCGGTCGGACATGCCGGCTTGATTGCCAACAGTAGCTGCAGAACTACCTTGCGCGCGCGGACTGAGAGTCCACTGAGATAACGTTCGTCGAATCCGTAGAGTTCGGTGCAATCTCGGTCACTTTTCCGGCGGGATCGGTGAGCGCATCCGCCAGGGGTGCTGTGGGCTCGGTGGACTGGGCAATCGGCATCGGCCGCCCGGGTAAGAGCACGTAGATCGACGTTCCGGGGGGCTGACCATTCGGCACGGTGTCTTCGACACGCAGCAATCCACCGTGGTTGAGTACCACTTGTTTGACGATCGCAAGCCCCAAACCCGAACCGGGCATCGCCCGCGCCGTCATCGACCGGTAGAAGCGCTCGAACACCAGGCGCCGTTCGTGGGGTGGAATCCCTGGGCCGTGGTCGGAAACCACCAGCTCAGCGTGCGACGGGTCGACCTGGCGCAGCGTGACGTCGACGCGGCCGCCCGGCGGGCTCCACTTGGCGGCGTTGTCCATGAGATTCAGCGCCGCACGTGACAGTCCGCCGACGTCGCCGTAGACCTGCCACGGGACCACCTGGACGTCGAAATGGATGTCATTGCGCCGCCGCCTGACTCGCTCCAGGCTGCGATCGATGACCTCGGACATGTCCACCGGCTCGTGCACGACCTGACCCGCGTCGCCGCGGGTGAGGTCCACCAGATCGCCGACCAGCGTGGACAGTTCCTCGATCTGGGCGAGCACGTCGGCCCGCAGCTCGACCATCTCCTGCTCCGGCAGCCGCGGCGCCCCCGGTTCCATCGAGGCCATCAGCAGCTCGACATTGGTGCGCAGCGACGTCAGCGGGGTGCGCAATTCGTGCCCGGCGTCGGTGACCAGCCGCGCCTGCCGTTCTCGGGACTCGGCCAGCGCCCGCAGCATCAAGTTGAATGCCTCGGTGAGCCTGGCCAATTCGTCGCTGCCGAACACCGGGATGGGCCGCAGATCATCGGTGCGCGCCACCCGCTCGGCCGCCTCGGTGAGCCGTCCCACCGGACGCAGCCCGGCCCGGGTGACCATCCCGCCGGCCACCGCGGCGACCGCGACACCGATCCCGCCGACCATCAGCAGCACCCAGCGCAGTTTGGTCATCACGGCTTCGGTCGGCTTCAGACTCTTGGAGATCAAAAGTGAACTGCCGTTGGGCAGGTGGATGGCAAGTATCCGTTGATCGGAGGCGGTGCGGCGCGACATGAACAACTCGCCGCGGATGACCGCCTTCTCGGCGGGCCCGACGGGCAGGCTCTGCCCCGGCTGGTTGGCGGTGTAGATGGACTCCCCCGGGTTCACCAGCATCGCGTTGACGTCGGAATAGGCGGTGCCCCCGATGGCCTTTTCCGGATCGGCCGCCAGCGAACCGCTGGCGATCAGCAGCTGGGCTCGGCTCTGCAGCTGGTTGTCGATGTCGCTGTAGAGCGCCGCCGAGATCACCGCGTAGACGGCAAAAGCCATCAGGATGACGACCATCGCCACCATGGACATCGCCAGCAGCATCACCCGCCACCGCAAGGACAGCGAGCTGGTCGCCCGCAACGGTGCATGGTGGCGGCGCCGGTCCACCCGGACCATCAGGGCGGCGTCTCCCGCAGCACGTAACCCACCCCGCGCACGGTGTGAATCAGCCGTATTTCGCCGTCGGCCTCGGTTTTGCGGCGCAGATAGCCGACGTAGACCTCCAGCGCATTGCCCGAGGTGGGGAAGTCGAATCCCCAGACCTCCTCGAGAATGCGGCTGCGGGTCAGAACCCGCCTCGGGTTGGCGATCAGCATCTCCAGCAGCGCGAATTCGGTCCGGGTGAGGCTGATCCGGCGCTGCCCGCGGGTGACTTCGCGGGTCACCGGGTCCAGGCTCAGGTCGGAGAAGGTCATCGCCACCGACTCGGCGGCGTCCTCGGGCTTGGTGCGGCGCAATAAAGCGCGCAGGCGCGCCAGCAGCTCCTCGAGGGCGAACGGCTTCGGGAGGTAGTCGTCGGCGCCGGCGTCCAGGCCGGCGACCCGCTCGGAGACCGAGTCGCGGGCGGTGAGCACCAGGATCGGCAGGTCGTCGCCCGTGCTGCGGAGCTGACGGCACACCTCGAGCCCGTCCAGACGCGGCATCATGACATCCAGAACGAGGGCGTCGGGCCGATCGCTGGCAATCTTGTCGAGCGCCTCGACCCCGTCGTGGGCCAGCTCGACCGAATACCCGTTAAACGAAAGCGACCTGCGCAGCGACTCGCGCACGGCACGATCGTCGTCAACGACAAGAATTCGCACGCAAACTAGTGTGGTACGAGCGCCTGAGAGCGGCCTGAGAGGCGCGCCGCGCGAGTGCTCGGGTCACACGCGGACAGGCGCAGGGACGGGTGTCAGCGCTTGTCGACGTCGATCAGGCCGAGGCGGGCGGCCTTGAGCAGCCTGCGGGGCACCTTGTGCTTGTGGCCTGCCACCGTCACGCCGACGAGCTCGGTCCGGGTGGCCTTCCACTGCGCGCGCCGGCTTCGGGTGTTCGCGCGCGACATCCTGCGCTTGGGTGTCGCCATGGTCGGGCCTCACTCCTCGGTTCGGGGCTTAGGGTCGGGTCTGTCGCGCCGCATGGCCATGGGGTGCTGCCCGTACAGGCCCTCAAGGATAGTCGGTGACCTACCGGCGGCCAAAACGGCGGCCCACCGGTTGACGTGACGGCGGCAACACCCGCTAACCTACCGGTTGGTTGGTTGATTGCCGCCGGTGTCCCAATGGAGGGAGGACGCGTGGCCCCATCGTCTGGTGCCGTGCGAATCGGAAACTGCTCGGGTTTCTACGGCGACCGCCTGTCGGCGATGCACGAGATGCTCACCGGCGGCGAACTCGACTACGTAACCGGCGACTACCTGGCCGAGCTGACGATGCTGATTCTCGGCCGCGACAAGATGAAGAACCCCGACCGCGGCTACGCCAAGACCTTCCTGACTCAGCTCGAAGAGTGCCTGGGCCTGGCCGTCGACCGCGGGGTGCGCATCGTCGCCAACGCCGGCGGGCTGAACCCCGCGGGGCTGGCCGACGCGGTGCGCGCGCTGGCCCAGCGTCTGGGCATCCCGGCCCGGGTCGCGCATGTCGAGGGCGACGACCTGCTGCCCCGCGCGGCCGAACTGGGCCTCGGCACCCCGTTGACGGCCAACGCCTACCTGGGCGGGTGGGGCATCGCCGACTGCCTGACCGCCGGAGCCGACGTCGTGGTCACCGGCCGGGTCACCGACGCGTCGGTGATCGTCGGGTCCGCGGCCGCGCACTTCGGCTGGGGCCGCACCGACTACAACCAGCTGGCCGGCGCCGTGGTCGCCGGTCACATCATCGAATGCGGCGTGCAGGCCACCGGCGGCAACTTCGCGTTCTTCACCGAAGTACCGGATCTGACGTATGCGGGCTTCCCGCTGGCCGAGGTCTACGCCGACGGCTCGTCGGTGATCACCAAGCACCCCGGCAGCGGTGGGCTGGTCAGCGTCGACACCGTCACCGCGCAGCTGCTCTACGAGATCACCGGCGCCCGCTACGCCAACCCGGATGTGACGGCCCGGATGGACAGCATCGAGTTGTCGGCCGACGGCCCCGACCGGGTGCGCATCAGCGGCGTGGTCGGCGAGCCGCCGCCGCCCACCTACAAGGTGTCGCTGAACAGCATCGGCGGTTTTCGCAACTCCATGACGTTCGTGCTGACCGGCCTGGACATCGAGGCGAAGGCCGACTTGGTGCGACGCCAGCTCGAGGCCGCCCTGACCGTCAAACCCGCCGAGCTGCAGTGGACGCTGGCCCGCACAGACCACCCCGACGCCGACACCGAAGAGGCCGCCAGCGCGTTGCTGACCTGCGTGGTCCGCGATCCCGATCCCGCCAATGTGGGCCGCCAATTCTCCGCGGCGGCAGTCGAATTGGCGCTGGCCAGCTACCCGGGATTTACCTCGACCGCCCCGCCCGGAGACGGGCAGGTGTATGGCGTGTTCCAGCCGGGCTACGTCGATGCCGCCCAGGTGCCACACGTCGCCGTGCACGCCGACGGCAGCCGGGCCGAGATCCCCTGCGCCACCGAGACTTTGGCGCTGGCGCCGGCCGATTCACCGGCGCTGCCCGAGCCGCTGCCCGCCGGTCCGACCCGGCGCGCGCCGTTGGGCGTGATCGCGGGTGCCCGCAGCGGCGACAAGGGCGGGTCGGCCAACGTCGGCGTCTGGGTCCGCACCGACGAGCAATGGCGCTGGCTGGCCAACACACTGACCGTCGAGCTGCTCAAGCAACTGCTTCCCGAGACGGCCGATCTCGCCGTCACCCGCCATGTGCTGCCCAACCTGCGGGCGGTGAACTTCGTCATCGAGGGAATCCTCGGTCAGGGCGTCGCCTATCAAGCACGTTTCGATCCACAGGCCAAGGGGCTGGGCGAATGGTTGCGCAGCCGCCACGTCGATATCCCGGAGAGGTTTCTGTGAATATCTGGACGACACCGGAGCGCGAGCAACTGCGAAAGACCACGCGCTCGTTCGCCGAACGGGAAATCCTGCCCAACATCGACGAGTGGGAACGCACCGCGGACCTGCCCCGCGATCTGCACCGACGCGCGGGGGCGGCGGGCCTGCTGGGAGCGAACTTTCCCGAAGCCGTCGGCGGTGGCGGCGGTGACGGCGCCGACGCAGTCGTCATCTGCGAAGAACTGCACCAATCCGGCTCGCCGGGCGGCGTCTTCGCGTCACTGTTCACCTGCGGAATCGCGGTGCCGCACATGATCGCCGCCGGTGATGAGCGACAGATCGAGACGTATGTGCGCCCGACGCTGGCCGGTGAGAAGATCGGCTCGCTGGCCATCACCGAGCCCGGCGGCGGGTCGGACGTCGGACACCTGCGGACCACTGCCGTTCGCGACGGCGACCACTACATCGTCAACGGCGCCAAGACCTACATCACCTCGGGGGTGCGCGCCGACTTCGTCGTGACCGCGGTGCGCACCGGCGGCCCTGGGGCGGCGGGGGTTTCGCTGCTGGTGGTCGACAAGGGCACGCCCGGCTTCGAGGTGACCCGCAAGCTGGACAAGATGGGCTGGCGGTGCTCCGACACCGCCGAGTTGTCCTACACCGACGTGCGGGTGCCGGTGGAAAACCTGGTCGGTGTCGAGAACACCGGCTTCGCCCAGATCGCCATGGGATTCGTCTCCGAGCGCATCGCCCTTGCCACGCAGGCATATTCGAGTGCGCAGCGCTGCCTGGACATCACCGCGCAGTGGTGCCGCGACCGGGAAACCTTTGGTCGCCCGTTGATCTCCCGACAGTCGGTGCAGAACACGCTGGCCGAGATGGCCCGGCGGGTGGACGTCGCCCGGGTCTATTCGCGCAACGTGGTGGAGCGCCAACTGGCGGGCGAGACCAACCTGATCCCGCAGGTGTGTTTCGCCAAGAACACCGCCGTCGAGGCCGGTGAATGGGTGGCCAACCAAGGCGTCCAATTGTTCGGCGGCATGGGATATATGGCCGAATCCGAAATCGAACGCCAATACCGCGACATGCGGATCCTGGGCATCGGCGGTGGCACCACCGAGATCATGACCGCTTTGGCCGCCAAACTCCTGGGGTATCAATCGTGACCGTGCTGCAGTCCGTACTCGACGCCCGTAGCGACACGTACACCGAGGCGGCGTCGGCGGCGACGTCAAGGCTCGACGAGATCGACGCCGAATTCGCCAAAGCGCTGGCCGGCGGCGGCCCCAAGTACGTCGAGCGTCATCATGCCCGCGGCAAGATGACCCCCCGGGAGCGCATCGAGTTGCTCGTCGACCCGGACTCTCCGTTTCTGGAACTGAGCCCACTGGCGGCATACGGCACGGCTTTTCAGATCGGCGCCAGCCTGGTGACCGGCATCGGCGCGGTCTCCGGTGTGGAATGCATGATCGTCGCCAACGACCCCACCGTCAAAGGCGGCACCAGCAACCCGTGGACACTGCGAAAAATACTGCGGGCCAAACAGATCGCGCTGCAGAATCGGCTGCCGGTCATCTCGCTGGTGGAATCCGGTGGCGCGGATCTGCCCACCCAGAAGGAAATCTTCATCCCCGGCGGGCAGATGTTCCGCGACCTGACCCGGCTGTCGGCGGCGGGCATCCCCACCATCGCGCTGGTGTTCGGCAACTCCACCGCGGGCGGCGCGTATGTGCCGGGCATGTCGGATCACGTGGTGATGATCAAGGAACGCTCGAAGGTGTTCCTGGCCGGCCCACCGCTGGTGAAGATGGCTACCGGCGAGGAGTCCGACGACGAATCGCTGGGCGGCGCCGAAATGCACGCCCGCATTTCGGGTTTGGCTGACTACTTCGCCCTCGACGAACTGGACGCGATCAGGATCGGGCGCCGCATCGTAGCCCGGCTGAACTGGGTCAAGCAGGGGCCGCAACCCAAGCCCGTGACGGCGCCGCTCTACGACCAGAGCGAACTGATCGGCATCGTGCCGTCGGACCTGCGCATCCCGTTCGACCCGCGTGAGGTGATCGCCCGCATCGTCGACAGCTCCGAATTCGACGAATTCAAGCCGCTGTACGGGTCGTCGCTGGTGACCGGCTGGGCCCAGCTGCACGGCTATCCGGTAGGCATCCTGGCCAACTCGCGCGGCGTGCTGTTCAGCGAGGAGTCGCAGAAGGCGACCCAATTCATTCAGCTGGCCAACCGCTCCGACACGCCACTGTTGTTCCTGCACAACACCACCGGCTACATGGTGGGTAAGGACTACGAGGAAGGCGGGATGATCAAGCACGGCTCGATGATGATCAACGCCGTGTCCAACTCGAAGGTCCCGCACATCTCGCTGATCATCGGCGCGTCGTACGGCGCCGGCCACTACGGCATGTGCGGGCGCGCTTACGAACCCCGGTTCCTGTTCGCCTGGCCCAGCGCCAAATCCGCGGTGATGGGCGGCGCGCAGCTGTCGGGGGTGCTGTCCATCGTGGCCAGGGCCGCCGCTGAGGCCCGTGGTCAGCAGGTCGACGAGGCCGCCGATGCCGCGATGCGAGCCGCCGTCGAGGGCCAGATCGAAGCCGAGTCGCTACCGATGGTCCTGTCCGGAATGCTCTACGACGACGGGGTGATCGACCCGCGCGACACCCGCACCGTGCTGGGAATGTGTTTGTCCGCCATTGCCAATGGCCCGATCAAGGGGACGTCGAACTTCGGCGTCTTCCGGATGTGACGCTGATGGAAATCACTCGAGTACTGGTTGCCAACCGCGGCGAGATCGCCCGGCGGGTGTTCGCCACCTGCAGACGGCTGGGTCTGGGCACCGTCGCCGTCTACACCGACCCGGACGCGGCCGCACCGTATGTCGCGGAGGCCGATGCCCGGGTGCGGCTGCCCAAGACCAACGACTATCTGAGCGCC
>NZ_DATJYB010000414.1:0-6791 GCF_035499775.1 Mycobacterium sp.
GTCGCCGAACACCTCGGCGAGCAGATCGGAAGCTCCGTTGACAACGCTTGGCTGGCCATTGAATCCCGGAGCGGACGCGACGAACCCGACGACCTTGACCACTTGGACCACCGCGTCGAGACCCACCAGCGCATCCACCGCCGACAACGCGTTGAGCGCGCAGATCCGCGCCAGCGCTTTGGCGTCTTCGGGAGTGATATCGGCGCCGACTTTTCCGGTGCGCGCCAACTTTCCGGACTCGAACGGCAATTGGCCGGCGGTGTAGACCAGGTTGCCGGTGCGTACCGCCGGGACGTAGGCGGCCAGCGGTGCCGCGACTTGGGGTAGCGCGACACCGAGGTGCCCGAGCCGGGCCAACCAGGAGGTTCCAGAGTTCATGACGGCTACTTCGGGCGCTTCAGGTACGCGACATGTTGCTCGCCGGTGGGACCGGTCAGCACTGCCACCAGCTCCCAGCCGTCGGCGCCCCATTGGTCAAGGATCTGTTTAGTGGCGTGCGTCAGCAGCGGGATCGTGGCGTACTCCCACGCGGTCCGTTCGGTCATGACGCGAGCTTATCGGTCGGTCATGACCAGCTCCGGCCAACCCGGAGGCCGGCTAATGCCGTCGGGCTAGCATGCGATGGTGGCAACCACATCTAGCCGCGCTCACTCCGTGGGGTGGCCGGCGCGCTTGTCGAAGGCCCGCTTGCATTTTGTGACCGGCAAAGGCGGCACGGGAAAGTCGACGATCGCGGCCGCGCTGGCACTGACCTTGGCAGCGGGCGGTCGCAAAGTCCTCCTCATCGAAGTCGAGGGGCGCCAGGGGATCGCGCAACTCTTCGATGTCCCACCCCTGCCCTACCAGGAACTCAAGATCGCGACCGCCGAGCGCGGCGGCCAGGTCAACGCCCTGGCGATCGACATCGAGGCCGCGTTCCTGGAGTACCTCGACATGTTCTACAACCTGGGCATCGCGGGCCGGGCGATGCGCCGGATCGGTGCGATCGAGTTCGCGACGACGATCGCCCCCGGCCTGCGCGACGTGCTGCTCACCGGCAAGATCAAGGAAACCGTGATACGCGTCGACAGAAACCGGCTGCCGGTCTACGACGCCATCGTCGTCGATTCGCCCCCGACCGGACGCATCGCGCGCTTCCTGGACGTCACCAAGGCCGTGTCCGATCTGGCCAAGGGTGGGCCGGTGCATTCGCAGGCCGAGGGCGTGGTGCGGTTGCTGCACTCTGACCAGACTGCCATCCACCTGGTGACGCTGCTGGAAGCGCTGCCGGTGCAGGAAACGATGGAAGCCATCGAGGAACTCGCGGAAATGCAACTGCCGATCGGCAGCGTGATCGTCAACCGCAACATTCCGGCCTATCTGGAGCCTGACGATTTGGCCAAGGCCGCCGAGGGAGACGTCGACGCGGACTCGGTGCGGGCCGGTTTGGCGACAGCCGGGATCACCCTCGCCGACGACGATTTCGCGGGCCTGCTCACCGAGACCATCGAGCACGCGACCCGAATCAACGCGCGCGCCGAGAACGCGCAACAGCTCGACGCGTTGAAAGTGCCACGGCTGGAGCTACCGACGATCTCCGACGGCGTCGACCTGGGCAGCCTGTATGAGCTCTCCGAAGCACTTGCACAGCAGGGGGTTCGATGACCAACACGCCGAAAACCCTGGATATTGCCGCGATCCTGGCCGACACCTCCAACCGTGTTGTGGTGTGTTGCGGCGCCGGCGGCGTCGGTAAGACCACCACCGCTGCTGCTATGGCGTTACGCGCTGCCGAATACGGCCGCACGGTAGTCGTTTTGACGATCGACCCGGCCAAGCGTCTGGCACAAGCGTTGGGAGTCAATGACCTTGGCAACACTCCACAACGCGTTCCGTTAGCACCAGAAGTTACGGGCGAGTTGCACGCGATGATGCTCGACATGCGCCGCACGTTCGACGAAATGGTGGTCCAGTACTCCGGATCTGAACGAGCACAGGCGATTTTGGACAACCAGTTCTATCAGACGGTCGCCACCTCGCTTGCCGGCACGCAAGAATACATGGCCATGGAGAAGCTGGGTCAGCTGTTGGCCCAGGACCGCTGGGACCTGGTGGTGGTGGACACTCCGCCGTCGCGCAACGCGCTCGACTTCCTGGATGCGCCAAAAAGGTTGGGCAGCTTCATGGATAGCCGCCTGTGGCGGCTGTTGCTGGCGCCTGGACGAGGCATCGGCCGATTAGTCACCGGCGCAATGGGATTGGCGATCAAGGCGCTGTCCACGGTGCTCGGCTCGCAGATGCTGAACGACGCGGCCGCATTCGTGCAATCTCTGGACGCCACATTCGGGGGCTTCCGGGAGAAGGCGGATCGCACCTACGCGCTGTTGAAGCGCCGCGGCACCCAGTTCGTCGTGGTGTCGGCGGCCGAACCCGACGCGCTGCGCGAGGCGTCCTTCTTCGTCGACCGGCTTTCCCAGGAAGGCATGCCCCTCGCGGGGCTCATCTTGAACCGCACACACCCGCCGTTGTGTGCGTTGCCGGTCGAACGGGCGATCGACGCCACCGAGACGCTGGAGGCCGAGAGCGCCGATTCAGGTGCCGCCGCGCTGACGGCAGCCGTGCTGCGGATCCACGCCGACCGCGGCCAAACCGCCAAGCGGGAGATCCGGCTGCTGTCCCGATTCACCGGCGCCAATCCGAACGTGCCGGTCATCGGGGTTCCGTCGCTGCCATTCGACGTCTCTGACCTGGAGGCTCTCCGCGCCCTCGCCGACCAGATCACTTCCGTCGGCGACGATGCGGCTCGCGCAGCCAGCCGCTGAGAAGCCGGCGAATCAAACCCGCGTCGGCGACGACGCGGCTCGCGCAGCGAGCCGCTGAGCAAAATCTGGGCCGTCCAACCGCCCGATCAGGAACCCGTGTATTACGTGCGCGGCAGATCCGGTTGCGCACAAGCCAATTAGATCTTCAGGGCCAGGCGTCGTAACAGAAATGTAATGGGGCAGTAGAAGCACCGGGGCGTTGGCCCCGACTTCAGATCGCGGGCGGAGTCAGCCGACGCTGCGATTGCGGCGCTTGTCGAAGAAATCTGCCCACGACACCACCTCTGGATGCTGCTTGAGCAGGGCCCTGCGCTGACGCTCGGTCATGCCACCCCAGACGCCAAACTCGACCTTGTTATCCAGCGCGTCCGCCCCGCATTCCTGCATTACCGGACAGTGCCGGCAGATCACCGCGGCTTTGCGCTGGGCGGCGCCTCGAACAAACAACTCGTCAGGATCCGTTGCTCTGCACAGCGCCTTCGACACCCAGGCAATCCGCTCTTCCGCTTCGACGGCGCGGAGGGGGGTAGTCGCAGCAGATAAGTTCGTCCTCCGCGCTGCCGGGCGTGTTCCTGGCACGAGCTGTTCCCTTCCTATCGGCCGCAGTTGCGACCGCCCTCCTCAGGTGCAGACCAATGCTGCGATCTACGCCACACCGTGCACGGCAGTGTTACCTGAATCTCACCGTGTGTCTAAGTTAGGTGGTCAGGTGCCAATTGCGCAACAGTCTGATAACGGTTTTTCTGGGACGCGCGTGCCGTCTGGGCCTCCGACGAGCGTCCGCCCGAGGTCGGCGGACCAAGTTTTAGGCCTCTGAACAGTGACACTTGTGAAAATTCTCGTAACGGCGGTGACGAACCCGCGGGTAACCGCCCTGGCGCGGCCCTAGAAGTTAGGTGAAAGGGTTTTGCGGGCCGGACGAGATGGCGTCGTCGCCGTGGGCGGATACTGTAGACCCATGCCCGATCGTCCCCCGGCCATTCTCACCCTGCTGAAGCTTGCTGGGTGCTGCCTGCTGGCCGGTGTTCTCGCCACCGCACTGATGTTCCCGATGGCGGGTGGACTTGGACTGATGTCCAACCGCGCCTCTGAGGTGGTCGCCAACGGGTCGGCTCAGCTTGTGGAGGGCGCCGTGCCCGCGGTGTCGACGATGGTCGACGCGAAAGGCAACACGATCGCGTGGCTGTACTCGCAGCGCCGGTTCGAGGTGCCCAGCGACAAGATCGCCAACACCATGAAGCTGGCAATCGTCTCGATCGAGGACAAGCGGTTCGCCGAACACAACGGCGTGGACTGGAAGGGCACCCTGACGGGGCTGGCCGGCTACGCATCCGGCGACGTGGAAACTCGTGGTGGCTCGACGATCGAGCAGCAATACATAAAGAACTACCAACTGCTGGTGACGGCCCAGACCGATGCGGAAAAGCGGGCAGCCGTCGAAACCACGCCAGCCCGTAAACTGCGCGAGATCCGGATGGCACTCACGCTGGACAAGACCTTCACCAAGCCGGAGATCCTGACCAAGTACCTGAACCTGGTGTCGTTCGGCAACAACTCGTTCGGCGTGCAGGACGCGGCGCAGACGTACTTCGGCATCAACGCATCCGACCTGAATTGGCAGCAGGCGGCGCTGTTGGCGGGCATGGTGCAGTCGACCAGCACGCTCAACCCGTACATCAACCCCGAAGGCGCCCTGGCCCGGCGGAACCTGGTCCTCGACACCATGATCGAGAACCTGCCCGACAAGGCCGAGGAACTGCGGGCCGCCAAGGCCGAGCCGTTGGGGATTCTGCCGCAGCCCAAGGAACTGCCCCGGGGCTGCATCGCGGCCGGCGACCGGGCATTCTTCTGCGACTACGTCCAGGAGTACCTGTCTCGCGCCGGGATCAGCAAGGAGCAGGTGGCCAGGGGTGGCTACCTGATCAAAACGACGCTTGACCCGGAGGTGCAGAACCCGGTCAAAGCGGCGATCGACAAGTTCGCCAGCCCCACCCTGCCGGGCATCTCCAGCGTGATGAGCGTGATCAAGCCGGGCAAGGATGCCCACCACGTGCTGGCGATGGCCAGCAACCGCACGTACGGGCTGGACCTGGACGCCGGCCAAACCATGCGACCCCAGCCGTTCTCCCTGGTCGGAGACGGCGCCGGGTCCGTTTTCAAGATCTTCACCACGGCCGCCGCGCTGGACATGGGCATGGGCATCAACGCCTCGCTCGACGTGCCGGGCCGGTTCCAGGCCAAAGGGATGGGCAGCGGTGGCGCCAAGGGGTGCCCCAAAGACACCTGGTGCGTGATCAACGCCGGCAACTACCGGGGGTCGATGAATGTCACCGACGCGCTGGCCACCTCGCCCAACACCGCGTTCGCCAAGCTGATCCAGCAGGTTGGGGTGACGCGCACGGTGGACATGGCCATCAAACTCGGCCTGCGCTCCTACGCCAATCCCGGCACCGCCCGCGACTACAACCCGGACAGCAACGAGAGCCTGGCCGACTTCGTCAAACGGCAGAACATCGGTTCGTTCACCCTCGGCCCGATCGAGGTCAACGCGCTCGAGCTGTCGAACGTCGCCGCCACCCTGGCCTCCGGGGGTGTCTGGTGCCCGCCCAACCCAATCGACAAGCTGATCGACCGCAACGGCAATGAAGTCGCGGTGACCACCGAGACGTGCGATCAGGTCGTGCCTCAGGGATTGGCCAACACGCTGGCTAACGCCATGAGCAAAGACGCGACGGGCATGGGCACGGCCGCGGGTTCGGCCGGTGCGGCCGGCTGGGACCTGCCGATGTCGGGCAAGACGGGCACCACCGAAGCACACCGGTCCTCCGGCTTCGTGGGCTTCACCAGCCACTACGCGGCTGCCAACTACATTTACGACGACTCCACG
The DNA here is from genome assembly GCF_035499775.1 of Mycobacterium sp. Taxonomy (GTDB): domain Bacteria; phylum Actinomycetota; class Actinomycetes; order Mycobacteriales; family Mycobacteriaceae; genus Mycobacterium. Next base: position 5,689 of record NZ_DATJYB010000414.1, read on the forward strand.
ACGCCAACGGATCTGTGCTCGGGGCCGCTGCGCCACTGCGCCGAAGGCGACTTGTACGGCGGCAACGAGCCGGCCCGCACCTGGTTCACTGCAATGAAACCGATCGCGACCGCGTTCGGCGAAGTGAAGCTGCCGCCGACGGATCCCCGCTATGTCGAGGGCTCAGCGGGTTCACGGGTGCCCAGCGTCGCCGGTCTTGAAGTAGACGCAGCGCGCCAGCGCCTGAAACAAGCCGGTTTCCAGGTCGCCGACCAAACCGCCTCGATCAACAGCAGCGCAAAGTACGGCGAGGTAGTCGGAACATCGCCCAGCGGCCAGACGATTCCAGGATCGATCATCACGATCCAGATCAGCAACGGCATCCCGCCGGCGCCGCCTCCACCGCCGGAAGGCGGGCCGCTGCCGCCGCCGATCGGATCCCAAGTGGTCGAGATACCGGGGCTGCCGCCGATCACCATCCCGCTGTTGGGACCTCCGGCCCCACCTCCGCCGCCGCCCTAGGTTGGGCGACGAAAGGGCTCGTCAACGGTGCTGTGTCGTAAGACATGAGCGATGAGTCGGTATCCGGCAGTAGGCTGCCTGCATGGCTGATGTTCTGCCCGCGCTGTTGCGCTCCGGGGCCATCGCACTCGGCTCGACCGTCGCCGGAATCGGTTATGCCTCGATTGTCGAGCGAAACGCGTTCGTCCTACGTGAGCTGACCATGCCTGTGTTGTCGCCGGGCTCGACGCCGCTTCGGGTGCTGCATATCAGCGATCTGCACATGACGCCCAACCAGCGCCGCAAGCAAGCCTGGCTGCGTGAGCTGGCCGCGTGGGAGCCCGATCTGGTGGTCAACACCGGCGACAACCTCGCGCACCCCAAGGCGGTGCCGGCGGTGGTCCAGACCCTGGGCGACCTGCTGTCGCGGCCAGGAGTGTTCGTCTTCGGCAGCAACGACTACTTCGGGCCCCGGCTGAAGAACCCGATGAACTACCTGACCAACCCCGGTCACCGAGCCCGCGGTGAGCCGCTGCCCTGGCAGGACCTGCGGGCGGCGTTCACCGAACGCGGCTGGCTCGACATGACCCACACCCGTCGCGAATTCGAGGTGGCCGGGCTGC
>NZ_DATJYB010000415.1:0-5758 GCF_035499775.1 Mycobacterium sp.
TCAACTTCATTGCGCCGAAGGTGGCCGGTCTGCCATTCTCAGGCGCGCTCGGCGCGATGTACTTCCCCGGCGTCATTTCGCTGGTCAAGGGCGACACCCCGTTCCTGGATGGCGAGGTTCCCGCCGCCAACGGCGTGGTGACCGGTCGCGGGTTGGCCAAGATGTACGGCGCGCTGGCCAACGGCGGCCGCATCGATGGCAAGAAGTACCTGTCGGAAGAGTTGGCGAACGGCCTTACCGGCGAGGCTCGGCGCAAGTGGCCGGACGCGAACATGGTGGTGCCCATGCCTTTTCACCTCGGCTACCACGAATCGCCGGTGCCGGGCCTACTGCGCGGGTTCGGTCACGTGGGTCTCGGCGGAACACTGGGCTGGGCCGACCCGGAGGCCGGCAGCTCGTTCGGCTTCGTGCACAACCGCCTGTTGACGCCGTTGCTGTTCGACATGGGATCGTTTGCGGGCCTGGCCCGCCCGCTGCGCAATGCCATTGAAGCCGCCCGGCACCAGGGTCCGCTCGAGGTGCCCGCGCTCGGCGCGACCTATCCGAAGGCCGCTCGGCCTGCACGCCGGGGCGTCGCTACTCGCTAGAGCCGGCCCGCGACGAACGTTGCCGCTTGAGTCGTCATGCCGGACTCAGCGTAGGAACCGTGTGCCTGCGGGTTGAAGCCACCGGAGCATGCCGGGTCGTCCTGGGCGCACATATCGATGGTCTTCGGCGCGAAAACCGGGCTGATGTCGGGGAAGCCGCCTGATACGGCGGTCGCCAGCATGCTCTTGGGATTGCCGAAGAGAGCGACCGCGGCGACGTGGTCGGCCGCCTCAGGCGAAATCATGGTGGAAGCCATGTCGATGACGCCCGCGCCCTGAGACATTCCGCCAAGCACCTGTTTGGTGTTGGGGCAGCGCCCGGCCATGTCCTGGACATGGGCCGTCGCGTCCTGCGCGCCGATCGGCGCGCTTTCAGCGAAGTGGAAGGTCGCGGGATAGTTGACCGAGTAGACGTTCATTGACCGCCCGTCGATCTGGGACCGCAGCGAATCGATGAAGGCATCGCCCACCTTGCCGAGGCCGCCAGAAGGCCCGCCGGTTCCGCGGGCGAACGTCACCTCGACGTTGGGGCACGGATCGGCATGCGCGGAAGGGACACTCGTCGGCGCGATCAGCAGCGCCGAAGCTATCGCGATTGCGGCGCCGAGGATGCGAGCGACGCGGGAGAGGGATGCGCTCATTGCTCAATGCTGACACAACCCGCGGGCGGGCGTGCCGGTCAGTTGGTGGGTACCATCCCCCGGCAAAGTGTCAGCGGAAGGTCGTTGTAGGTAGCGATTCCCGGCGCCGCGGCCACTACGGCGGGGATCGCATTGATGGGCGGTAGCGCCGTCATGATGTGTCCCAACGCCATGAAATCTTCGAGCGTCTCGGCCTGAAAGTAGGGTGGCGGAAGGAAACCCACCTTTGTCGTCACCGTGGGTTGGCCGTCGACCTGGATGACCCAGCCGTCCTGGTCGATCTTCCAATCCGGATCCAGTGTCTGCCCCTTGCGCCACCGGACATTGAGGTCGATCAGTGTTCTGCCGCCTACGATGCCTTGCCAGCTGATGTAGGTGCCCGCGACGCAGCCCGCGGGTATCGTCCAGGACCCGAGATCGAGATCGGCTGTGGTTTGGGCGAATTCGGCTACGCAGCGGATCTCGTCGAGCTCCACGCCGAGCGCGTCGCCGACCAACCGCACCGCCTCACCGAAAATAGCGGTCCCCTTTTCCGCCATCTGCGGCAGATCGGGGTGGTCGATCGGCTGGCCGAAACCCACCGGCTTCTCGGTGTCCGGCGAGTCGTAGAACGTGGTGTCGGCGGCCTCGTTGACGGTGACCTTGTCGACCCGGTTGCACACCATCGCCGACACGATGGCCAGGAGTTCGGCGAACCCCGGGCTGACGCCGGACCCGAAGATGGTGGAGCCGCCGGTCTGGCAGGCCTCCAGGATGCGGTCGCGGCCGGGGCCCAGGTTGTGTCCGGTGATGAAGGACGCCGTCGTTACCACGTTGACGCCCGCGGACAGGATGCGGACCACTTCATCGACTTCGAACCACATTGGGTTGTACACCACGCAATCCGGTTTGAGGGCCAGCAGCGCGTCGACGTCGTTGGTGGCCGCGACCCCCAGCGGATCAATGCCGACCAGTTCGCCGGCGTCACGCCCGACCTTGTCCTGCGACCAGGCAAAACACCCCACCAATTCGAGCGTGGGGTTGGAGGCAATCGACTTCAGCGAGCTCTTGCCGACATTTCCGGTGTTCCATTGCACGACGCGATAGCTGTTTGGCACTCGCTCAGCATAGGGGAGGGGTTCGGCCGCCCGGCGCGTCATCCACCGGTTGGAGTCATCCGCCCTTGCCGGGCGCTTCGGCGGCCAGTACCCGCCGCGCAGCCGGTCGTAGAGCGTCGATGAATTCCGTTGCCGTATAACGCTGATGCGCGGTCAACTCCGAGGGCATCGGAGGAGCGAGCGGGACGATGATGTCTTCGTGAGAGCGGGACCTGGATTTCAGCCAGACCGCCCGTACCGCCAGCGCTGGTACCCGCAGCAACGCGACGTCGTACGACTGCGGGCCGAAGTTGGACGCCTCAAACGCGGCCGAGTCGAGGTGGCGTTGCACAGAGTGGGCCACCGGGCTGACGTTGAGGCTGGAAAACTGCGGCTGCCTTCCGGTCGTGACGTCTATTGCAACGACCTCGTCCTTAACGGCGAATTCGTGGCGCCACGCCGAGAGTTTCGCCGGTGTCAGGTCCTTCGCATCGAGCATGTCGGCAAGGCCCAGAACATAGACCCGGTAGGAAAGGCCGGGCGTGCGCAGTTCGCTGGGCGAAGCCGCGATTCTAGCCGCAAAATTTGGCGCCGCTCGCTTCAGGCCCGCGCTCGTGGCAAGACTCGCCAGGGTGCCACCCAGCGCCTCGATCGACTGTTTGGGAGCTTCAGGTGTCACGATCGGCATTAGAATCCTCCGCGCTCAGCTCGTGAAATAGGTGTCCGCCCACGTCCCAGATCCTTGGTAGTTGCCGCCAGTCAATGCGGCACGGGAGACCAGCGTCGGGCCGACAACAGTCGGGTCGTTGACCCACAGCATATTGGACGGCTCGCACCCGGAGACCCCAATGAAGTGCGCTCCACCGCCGGCCCAGGTGATGCGAATGCAAGGGGGTCTGCCTACGGCAATTTGCTCGACAATCTGGGCGTAGGTTGCGGCTTGGAGTTCTAGTGAGACGAAATGGCCGACATAGGTCAGCGCTTGATCCAGGAAGCCATAGACGTTGCACGACGAGGACCCAGGATTGCGGCAACAATCGTTGCGGCTGAGCTGTTGATTAACGACCTGGCACTGGGTAACCGTACTCGCGCTGTCGTAATAGTGCGCGACGCCGGTCGACACCGCCGCCCAGCACCAGTTGGATTCTTGCTGCAACGGGACGGAAAAATTCAGCAGCTGCATGTCGGGCAGGCCCGACATGCGGGATCTCCAACCCTGGAATCCGTGGCCGGCGGCCCCGGGCCACAGCAGCAGGATGGTGGAATCCGCGTCTGCTGAATTGAGCGTATCCGCGACGAATGGGTACGCGGCATTGCAGCCGGTGTTGTCGTCATAGCACTGGTTGAAAGCGGCATTGTGCGGAATCGCGTACCAGGCATGCGCGGGGTCGCCGGACCAGCAGGGTCCGTCCGCCCAATCAGCCTGTGCGAACCAGGCAAAGTTCCGGTCCTGTGCGTGCCTCAGATCGCCTTGCACCACCTGGACCGAGTCGCCAGGCGCGACCCCATACCACCCCACCTTGCGCCAGGGATCCGGGTGGCAGCCTGGGTCATACCAAAGCAGGGCGATGTAAACGGTGTCGGTATAGCCGTTCCAAAACCAGAGTCCCATTTTCGATAACCTCGTCGGTCGCTTTTAAGAGGCGCTTTTCTTCTTGCGACCGGAGGGCTGCTTGCGGATCGGTAGCCCGTTCGCGGTAGTGGGTGCAGCCGACGCTTGCGCCGCCAGACCTACCAAGATCCTGGACACCTTGCCGGCAAGGTCTTCTTGGGACCGGATCGGAAAGGCCGATTCGGGCAATAGGCGCATCCAGAAGGGAAAAACCGGTGCGCTTTGCTGTGGCTTTTGCGCCCTGGCACGCGGCACTCGACCATGTGGCGGGGCTACCCGAATATCTTTCCGGCTGTCCGAAGTTGAAGATGTCATTGGTGGACCCGTACCTTTCGCCGCTGCAAACCGAGTCGCCGTGCCAATTGCAGATTAGACCGGCTGCGGGCGCTCAGTAGGCGGATTCGGCCGCCAGGATCTCTGCCAGGAACGCGTCATCCACGGGCCGGTCCAACCGCCTCCGCGCCCAGCGGCGAACCCGCTCCCGGGTCTCGGGTGATTCTGTCGCCGGGGCGCCCACCTGTATCGAGGTTGCCGCCCAATCATGGTTCCAGGCGGCAGATTCCGTCATCGGTTGCCGCGCTGTGTCGACCAGGGGAAGCCTCGCGTGGCCGGCCGCATCCAGGGCGCTGATGCCGGTGATGGCTCCCGACCGCAATTGCACGGGGATGCCGGTGGCCGGGTCCGGCCCGATCAGCGCCGCACGGACGACGGCTGCGGTACCGGGCTCCTCGATGGTCCACTCGACGGTGTTTTCGGCCGCGTCGAATATCCCGGGCGGAACGGCGCTCCAGCTGATGGACGCGACGCCGCGGCTGATCGCGGCCGCACCCCGTGGACCGGTCTCGGAGCCGGCGGCCAGCGCGTAGTCGTCCTGACGGCCAGTAGACATCGTCAAGGCTGCACTCGAATCGTCAAGAGCGGCAGAAAGTTCCAGCCAGTCAACACCATCCAGGCCGACCTCGTCGGCGAGTCCGGCGCCCGCTCGCACCAGATCGCCGACCCGCGGATCGCCGGTCCGCAGATCCGTGATCAGCGCCGCGGCGTGCGGCGTCAGCAGCCCCGTCACATCCGAGTCCAGCGTGTCGTCGGAGAAGAAGCCCTGGGCACCGGCCGTCAGCACCGCCACCTCGACGTCGAGCAGAGCGCGGTCCAGGCCGACGATGCCGTCCCGCCGGCTGGCGGGCCACCAGCGCCGCAGCCAATGACCGAGGGCCAGCCGGCGCAGCGGTCCCAGGGACCCGGGCACGATGTCGACACCGGCGAGCTCGATGCCGCGCGGGTCGTCGGACGGATGGTCGTCGACCACCGACGCCAATGCGACATGTCCGGAGTCGCCGACAACCCGCCAAAGCCAGTCGGCGCGAGACAGATCGGTGAAGGTGATCCGGGTGGCCCCGTCGTCGGGCGAGTCGTCGACCGTCCAGGACAGCACCGCGCCACTGACTTCCAGCACCGCGACCAACGGGGCCGGCGTCGATGGGCGGTCGGCAGGCGCAGTGCTCCAAAGGCCGGAATCGGCAACCAATCTCATCCTGCGACCTGCAATTCCAACATCGACTTGATCCGCTGCCGGTGGTCGAGGCTGACCGACCTGGCGACTCCCTCGAGCAGAGACCGCACGTCGTCGACGTCGTCGCAAGGCTCCTGCCAGACGTCGCGTCCGTGCAGGCGCGCCCACAGCCGGCTCAGATAGGGCTGTGAGTAGGCGGCGAGGTCGTCGATCACCTGCTGTTGGCGCGGATGGATGGGGCCGCCCTCGGCGAGGTAGCGCCGGGCATGCAGGACGTACGCCTCCTTGCGCAGCCGGGCCTGGATCTGAGCCGCCAGCGCGTAGCGGCTGGT
>NZ_DATJYB010000416.1:0-7321 GCF_035499775.1 Mycobacterium sp.
GTGCCGTGGTATTCGTCGTCGAACTCGTCGTTGCACTCGGAGCGCTTGAACACGGGGAGGACCTCGTCGTAGGACCAGCCCGGCGCTCCCTGTTCGGCCCATTCGTCGTAGTCGAGCCGGGGGCCGCGGATGTAGATCATCGCGTTCATCTCGCTGCAGCCGCCCATGACCTTCGCGCGCGGCGAGAACACCCGGCGACCGTTCAGATGCGGCTCTGGCTCGGTCCAGTAGTCCCAATCGATCTTCGAATGGAACTGCTTAATTAGGGCGACCGGCGCCTTCACGTCGAACCTGCGGTTGTTGCCGCCGGCTTCGATGAGCAGTACCTGCGCGGTTTCGCTGAGCCGGGCGGCTACCGGGCAGCCCGCCGAGCCGGCGCCGATGACGATGTAGTCGAATTCTTGTGACACGTCGGACTCCTTTGGTCTGGGCGCCCGAAGCTAGCTGGGTACCTCGATGGCGCGTTTGAGGATTTTGCCGGTGGGGGTTTTGGGCAGCTCGTCGACGAACCAGATGGTGCGTGGGTACTTGTACGCGGCCACCTGCGACTTGACGTAGGCCTGCAGTTCGTCGGCGGACAGCTGCTCACCCTCCTTCAGCGCGACAGCGGCGGCGACCTCCTCACCGAGCTCGTCGTGGGGGATACCGATCACCGCGGCTTCACGCACGGCGGGGTGCTCGTAGAGGACTTCTTCGATCTCGCGCGGGTAGACGTTGTAGCCGCCGCGGATGATCAGGTCCTTCATCCGGTCGACGATGAAGAAGTAGCCGTCCTCGTCGACCTTGCCCACATCGCCGCTGTGGAACCAACCGTCGGCATCAATCGCTTCGGCGGTGGCCTCGGGGCGGTTCCAGTACGCCTTCATGACGTTGTGGCCGCGGATGAAGATCTCGCCGACCTCGCCCTGGGCTACCTCGGCGCCGTGCAGGTCGACGATCTTCATCTGCACACCCTCAACCGGGGTGCCGATCGAGCCCGGCTTGCGCTCGCGATCAGGGTGGTTGAACGACGCGATCGCGGACGTCTCCGAAAGGCCGTAGCCCTCAAGCAGTTTGCAGTCGAAGCGCTCCTCGAATCCGCGCAACACCTCCACCGGCAGCGCCGCGCCGCCGGACACGCAGACTCGCAGCCTGACGTCGTGTTCCGAGGCCTGGTGGAGCAGCGCCGTGTACATGGTGGGGACACCCGCGAACACCGATACGCCGTCGCGGTCGAAGATCTCGAGCGCCTTGGCGGGGTCGAAGCGGGGCAGCAGTGTCAAGCACGCCCCGGCGCGCACCACGGTGTTGAGGGCACAGGACTGCCCGAACGCGTGGAACAACGGCAGCCCGCCGAACACGGCGTCCTGCTCGGTCATCGAAAACAGCTGCTGGGCGATCTGACAGTTTCGTCCGAGGTTGCCGTGCGTGAGCTGAGCGCCTTTGGGAGTGCCGGTGGTGCCCGACGTATACAGGATCACCGCCGTGTCCTCGGGCGCTCGATCCACCACATCCGGCGCCGGCTCGGCCGACGCCAGCAGCTCCTCGAACTCACCGGGCTCGACCAGCACGCACTCGGCCCCGGCCTCGGTGGCGCCGGCCTCGGCGGCGCTGGCGAACTCGTGCCAGGCAAACACCACTTTGGCGGCGGAATTCTCCAGATAGAAGCGCACCTCGCGGCTCTTGAGCAGCACGTTCATCGGCACGACGACGCTGCCCGCGCGCAGCGCACCGTAGTAGACAAGGGCGAAGTAGGGACTGTTGGGGAGCATGATGCCCACCCGGTCGCCCGGCCGCACCCCCTTGGCACGCAGCAGACCCGCCACCCGAGCGCTGCCCTCATCGAGGGCGGAATACGTCAGCTCGACGTCGTCGAGCTTGATCGCGGTGCGGGAGCCATGCCTGCTCACGGTGTCGATCAGGTTGCTTGCGAGGTTCATCGTAAATCTCCTTTGGGATGGGTGAGCCCCGCTGATCAGCGTTGGATCGATTTGAGGTAGAAGAACTCCTCCAGACCGTGGGCGCCCAGCTCGCGCCCGTGGCCGGAGCAGCCGACACCGCCGAACGGAGCGCACGGGTTGAACGCTCCGCCGTTGACGTCGACCTGACCGGTGCGGATGCGTCGCGCGACGCGCATCGCGCGCTCTTCGTCGCCTGACCACACCGCCCCCGAGAGCCCGAATCGCGAGTCGTTGGCGATTCGAATGGCGTCCTCTTCGTCGTCGTAGGCGATGATCGACAGCACCGGCCCGAAGATCTCCTCCTGCGCGATCGCCATGTCGGTGCGCACGTCGGAGAACACCGTCGGCGCCACGAAGTAGCCCCGGTCCAGGCCGGCCGGCTGCTCCGCGCCCCCGGTCACCAGGCGCGCGCCCTCCTGGATGCCGCGCCGGATCCACTCGCGCACCCGATCGCGCTGTTGGGCAGACGCCAGAGGGCCCTGCTGCGTGGCGGGATCGAACGGGTCGCCCAGCGTGTGCGCCTCCGCGACGGCAGCCGCGATGGCCTCAGCCTCGGCCAAGCGGTGACGCGGTACGAGCAGGCGGGTGAGCGCGATGCAAGTCTGGCCGGAATTGAGCAGGCAACGCGTTACGCAAGCGGTGATCGCCAGCTGCATGTCGGCGTCATCGAGCACGATGCATGCCGACTTGCCGCCGAGCTCGAGCGCCGCGGGCACCAGGTTGCCTCCGGTCACCGCGCCGACGAGGCGTCCCACGCCCTCGGAACCCGTGAAGGTGACGATGTCGACGTCGGAGTGTCCGACCATCGCCGCGCCGACCGTCTGGCCGTACCCGGTGACGACGTTCAGCACCCCGGGCGGCAAGCCGACCTCGTCGAGAATCTCGGCCAGCACAAATGCGGATAGCGGCGTGACTTCGGAAGGCTTGAGCACGACCGTGCACCCGGCGGCCAATGCCGGTGCCACCTTGCCGGCTATCTGATGCAGCGGATAGTTCCACGGCGCGATCGCGACCACGACGCCAATCGGCTCGCGCACAACCAGCGAATTGCCGATCTCCTCTTCAAACGCCAGCCCATCCAGCAAGCCGCGCATGGTCGCGAAAGTCATCGTCGGCAGGCCGACTTGGATCAACCGTGCCAACCCGACCGGGGCGCCGAGCTCACTGGCGATGATCGCGGCGAGCTCGTCACCGCGCTCCGAGAGCCGCTCCGCGACGGCGTCGAGCAGGGTCGCGCGCTGCTCGACCGAGGTGGCCGCCCAGCCCGGGAATGCGGCCCGGGCCGCCGCCACGGCCCGGTCCACGTCGTCGGCGGTGCCCGCCGGTATGCGGGCGATCACGTCCTCGGTGTAGGGATTGACGACGTCGATGGTCTCGTCGGAGGTGGCCTGAACCCATTGCCCGCCGATGTACAAGCGGTCGTGGACGGGTGTGGGAATCGTTGTGGTCATGGCGATTGGTCTCCTCAGGCGTGGATGGCGGGGCGTGCGGCGGAGGCCGTGGCGGCGATCGATTCCGCGGTGCGGTGGGCAAGTGCCATGGCCGTGATCATCGGGTTCACGCCGCTGGCGGTCGGCATCGCGCTGGCGTCGCCGATATACACGCCCGGCGTGTCATGCAGTTCGCCCGATGGATTGGCGACCGAGGTGGCGGGGTCGGTGCCCATGCGGCAGCTGCTCATTTGGTGAGCGGAGAAAATCTTGTGGCCGCCGAACCGCAGCGGCAGCTGTTGCATTGCGGCGATGAACTTTTCGAGGTCGTCACCGCGCCTCCACCGGGCGGGCACCGGGGTGAACGGGACGATCTCGTCGGCACCCGCCGCGGCCTGCAGACGGATCTGCTTCTCGATCGACGTGCGGGCGATGCGGACGTCGAGTTCGTCGGCGAGCGCGTAATGCACGACGCCGTTGCCCTGCTTGTCGATCGTTACGGTGCCGTGCCCGCGGTCGCGCGGTATTCCGATGAGAAACGCAGCGTGCTCCAGGCGGGCCATCGTCTGCTTGTGCTCGGCGCCCGACGCTCGTGACATCCCGGCGGTGATGATCGACAGCGCCCACTGCGCGTTCTGAATCAGGAAGCCGTAGCCGTCCTCGATGTTGGCGAATTCGTCGACCATCGCCGTCATCGGTGCACCCCACCACGGTGTCTGCTTGTCGGGGTAGAGGCCCAGGAAGCCCAGCACCGGATGCAGCCGAAGATAGCGACCCGCGGCGGGACCACCGATGCCCGATCGCAGCAGCAAGGCGGGCGACTCCAGCGAGCCGGCGGCCACCACCACCCGCGGCGCGCGCACGGTGACACCCGAGGTCGCGCCGGTCTGCGGGTCGGTGTAGGCGGCCTGAACCCCGGCCGCGCGGCCGCCCTCGACGAGCACCCGCTGAGCGGTGCAGTTCGCCATCACCCGGGCGCCGGCATCGACCGCGTCGCACAGGTAGGTGCGGCGGATGTCGAGCTTGGCGCCCGAGCGGTCCCCGAAGCCGATGTGACCGGCCGAGTCCGGCGAGTAGACGGCGGGATCAGCGTTGCGGCTCAGGGTGGTAAACGACCATCCCAGCGAAGCCGCGCCGTCGCGCATGCGCTGATGCGGACCGTTGAGGTCAGAGCAGCGGTCGTTGACGCCGAAGCGGGTCCACACGGCATCGAGATGACGGTCGAACTCGGGGCCCGCGACATCGTGCAGACCGAATTCGCCGGCCCACTGTTCACGCACCCAGGACGGCGTGCGCAGACAGTTGGACCAGTTGATCGTCGGGCCACCGCCGAGGGTGGCGCCGGCCAGGACGCTGACGTTGAAGTCGGCGGTCGGCGTCGGACCGCCGCGCCAGAACATGTTCTGTAACGCCACCAACTCCAGCCCGTTGAAGTCCTTCTCCCAGCGGTTGCCGCCCGCCTCGAGCACGACCACGTCGAGTCCGGCCTTGGCGAGCACCGCCGCGATCACGCCCCCGCCCGCGCCGGAGCCCACCACGCACACATCCGCGTCAAGTGACGTGTCACCGTGCTGGGGCACGACCGTGGGCAGCGGCCGGACACTGCAGGGGGGGCACGTCGGCGGGCCGCCGTAGCCCCACGTTTGCCACATCGGGTTCAAACCGGTCGCGGGGCTGGGCGCGCAGTACGCGAGGGCCAGTGTCAGCGAGGTCAGCGCGTTCAGGCCAGCCGCCGGCGCAGTGCCCATCAGGCCGACGTTGCGCAGTAGCTGCTCGCGCGAGCGCAGCGACCCGGTCGCGAAGCCCAACACATGCAGGCCGTCCAGCAGCCCGAGCAGCCCGGCGAGCTGCTCCTGGGGGAGCTGGGCGAGGGTATGTGCGACTGCGCCGTCGGCGCCGAGGTCGCTGCCGCTGGACGCCCAGTATCCGGACGCGTCCTCATCATGCTGCAGGGAGGGAACAACCGTGTCCGCAAGAGCACGGAGTACGGCCCGCTGGCTGTCGGTGAGCTGCAGTGTCATGGTGTTCGTCCTCCGTGGGGATAGCCGTGATCAGCAAGAAATTCGGCACGGTTGAGTGGTTGGTTGGTGCGATAGGGGGGCATCGAGCTCGTCGGCACGGTCGTCCGGGCGGCCATCTTCGAGGTCGCGGAGGTCTTAGAACAGGTGGTGGTGGCTGTTGCCATTGCCGGTCCTTTTCCCCAAAAGGAGCGTACCCGCGTTCGCACGCATTTGGACCTACTAATCCGCCGATTACCTATTGAGGCGCCGACGCCAGTTTCGGGCCCCCAAGAGTCGCGCCGCCAGCGCTTGCGCCCGGCCTTTGCGTGGCGAATAGGGATACCAGAACAGCTCCTTCTTGAGCGTCAGACGTTCGGCGACAATGCTTTTCGTCTTGCAGTACTTGCGGATGCCGGATGCGCCGCCACTGCGGGCACCGATTCCGGATTCTGCCCAGCCGCTCATCGGAACCGGGAACTGAAAGACATTCATTATCACGTTGTTGACGTTGACCGAGCCGGCGTTCAATTGGCGCGCCAGACGCATGCCTTTGGTTTTATCTGCCGTCCAGACGCTCGCCGACAAGCCGTAGGCCGAATCGTTGGCCAGCTCGACCGCCTGCTGAGCGCTGCTCACCTTCATCACGGGCAGCGTCGGGCCGAAGGTCTCCTCGCGCATGCACGCCATGGAGTGGTCCACGTCCACCAGAACGGTGGGACGGTAGAACAGCCCTTGGTCGGCAGCGGCCCCGCCGGTGAGAACCGTGGCGCCCTTTGAGATCGCGTCGTGTACATGGGCGGCAACGGTTTTCAGTTGCTGCTCGGTGGCCATGGCCCCGATGTCGACGGAGTAGTCGTGTTCGGCGTCCATTCCCTGGCGCAGTGCCTGGGCGCGCTCGACGAGCTTGTCGACGAACGCGTCATAGACGGGGGATTCGACATAGACCCGTTCGACCGAGATGCAGGTCTGCCCGGCGTTGAAGAACCCACCCCAGATCGCGCCGTCGACCGCCCGGTCGATGTCCGCGTCAGCACAAACGATCATCGCGTCCTTACCGCCGAGCTCCAGGCTGCACGGGATGAGACGCTCGGCGGCGCGCACGCCGATCCGCCGTCCGGTCGCGACCGAGCCGGTAAACATCACCATGTCGACCGCATCAACGACCGCGGCACCGGTTTCGCCAGCGCCAGTGACGACTTCGAGAACATCGGGTGCACCGATGTCTTTCCAGCCCTGTACCGCGCGCTGCCATGCCAACGGCGTGAACTCCGAGGGCTTGGAAAGTACTGCGCAGCCGGCCATTAACGCGGCCGGGATGTCCAGCAGCGGCATCGCCAGCGGATAGTTCCACGGCGTGATGACCCCCACCAGTTCACGCGGGTGGTAGCTGATCACCAGTTTCTTGGCGAGATTAGCTGCGCCTGAGGGCTTTACCGACTCGTCGGCAAGAAACTTGGCGGCATTGTCTGACCAGTAGTTGATGCTTTGGGTGCCGGCCAAGATTTCGATGTTGGCGTCACCCCACGATTTGCCCGACTCCAGCTGCAGCAGTGTCAGCAGTTCTTCGGTGTGGTCAAAGATCCAATCGCGCCACTTGCCAAGCCATTCGGCGCGACGACGCGGGCCCATCGCAGCCCAGTGTGGTTGTGCCGCACGCAGCCTCGACCCCGTCGCGGCGACGTCGTCTGACGAGTGGACAAGCGTCGAGCCCACGGTGTCGCCGGTGGCGGGGCAGGTCACGATGAATTGCCCTGGAGTAGCCTCGAGAGTGTGGGTCATGTCTGGCTCCTGTCGGTCAGTTTCACTCGCGCTCAATGGCTTTCATGGATGAGGTCGGCCGCCGCGGTCTTCGACAGTCGGCTCGCGACCACGGTTCCCGCCGAGCCTGCGCCGACAAGGATGTACTCGTCCGAACGCACCGACAGTCCTCTCCGTTTGAGCGTGCTAGCAC
>NZ_DATJYB010000417.1:0-5087 GCF_035499775.1 Mycobacterium sp.
AGCCGCACTTCTGTTGGCGGTGGACGCGAGCTCTGGTAGGTGTGGCCAATCGCAATCCCGCCGGCAAGGGCAACGATCACCGCCGCCGCGACGGCCAGCGCGAGACGACGGCTGATCGACGAGCCTGTCGGGGCAGTCGACGTTCCAGGTTCGCCCTTGTCGGACGAACCGACGGTGATCGGCTCGATCACTGGTGGGATCGGTAGGGGGGCGGAGGCTTCGATGGCGGCGAGGTCGAGTGGAGGCACCTCGGAGGGGTCGACCGGGCGGTGCCGTCCGGCGTCCCTGAGTTCGCCGACGAGCGCGGCGGTCTCCGCGAGCTGATCTCGGCAGTGGTCGCAGCCACGGATGTGGCCAACTGTGACAGTGCGTTCCGCTGGGGGAAGTTCGCCGCTGAGCAGGCCGGCCAGGTCGACGTGCTCGCTGTCGCTGGTCATCGCGGCGCTCCTTCCAGCGCTGCGGCGAGTGCGCGTAACCCGCGTGCGGCGCGTGCCTTAACGGTGCCCAGCGGCGCGCCGACCCACTCGGCGACCTGAGACAGGCTCAGGTCGTCGAAGTAGACCAGCATGAGCACTTGGCGTTGTTCCGGGCTGATCGTGGCGAGCGCGTCACGGATCTGTTGGGAGCGGGCGAAGCGTTCAGCCAGGTCGTCGGCGATGAGCGCGCTGTCCTGCGGCAGGTCTGCGACGGGTTCGGGTCGCCGGGAGCGGAGCTGGTCGGCGGCGCGATGCTTGGCGATTCCCATCACCCAAGCCGCGAGTGACCTGCTGGCGTCGTACTGTTCTCTGCACCGCCAGACGTCGAGGAATGTGTGTTGAAGGACGTCTTCCGCGTCGCCGGGTGGGACCACTCGGCGGAGGTAGCCGAGCACGGTCGGGGCAAGCAAGGCGTATGCCTGCCCGATCGCGTCGTCATCGACCGCCAGCCGCGCAGCGATGTCGCTGATCGCGGGCCCGGTGTCCATCCCCACACTCTCTCTGCGTATCGGTGACCCTGATCGGTTGCATTGGTGTCCCGTGCAACCGTTCGGCTGCCACGACTCGCATAGCTGCACAGGAGCGGGCAACAGGCCCGTCCACCGCCAAGGAGGCCACTGTGCTAGTCAAACACCGTTTCGCCACCGTCGCCGCCGGGTGCGCGTTGGTACTGACCGGTTCAGCGCTCGGTGTGAGTGCTGCCGCCGCTCACCCATCGACAGCTGCTCACCCAGTGTCGAAACACCACCCTGCAAAGCTCATTGTGTTCACGGGCGGGGTCACGACGCTCAAGCTGGCTTCCGCGACTGCGTCGGCACTGAGTTCTCACGGCGTGTCGGTTGCCCCAGCGAGTGAGGCAAAAGTGGTCTCGTCAGGTATCGCGTTCCCCATCCAGGGCGGCCTGATCAACGCCAAGAGCTTGGCCGGGTCGATCACTCACGATGGTGGGCTCACCTTCACCGCAGGCGGCAAGACCCTCACCATTCGCGACTTCACGGTCAACACCGTGACGGGTTCCCTGACCGGCTACGCCGATCAAGCTGCGGCACGGATCAAGATTCTGGACCTGAGCTTGCGTAAGGCGAAGGTCGCGGCCAGCCGGCACACTCTGGCGGTCAGCAACATCACGGCCACGCTGGATGCGGCCGCCGCAAAGGCTCTGAACCAGTACTTCTCAACCACCCTGTTCAGCAAGGGCCTGCCCATCGGGACAGTCCGGGTGAGCGCCAAGACCCGCGAGCTCACAAACTGACGAGACCGCCCAGGGAGATCTCCGGCAGTGGCGGGAGCACCTGACTCCCGCTACTGCCGGTCGATCCTGCTGTCGCCAAGGGGAACATCACCAGTCACCGCCACCTGACGATCCTGCGTTGATTCCGTCCTTCATTGGGGACACCGTTCGGTCCGCGAGCGACTCCAGACTCGACCTAAGAAGCTGCGCGACGAGCGAGGGGTTCAGACCGGGTCGCGTTCGCCGTTACGAGGACGGGGGGAGGGGACAGAAGCTCGTTGTCGTGTCGTGAGGAGCGCAGAGGTTGTAGATCCAAGGCACCCACGCTTGTCCCGCTTGCCCCTGGTCGTTCTTGTACGTGATGACGAAGCCGTCATCCGTGCCGGTGCCGGTACCTACTCGACGGACCGTGATTGCTAGTGCCAGTCGCACAGATCATGACGCCGAAGGTGAACCTCGCGCGGTGCGGGACGGCGTGCGCTGTGTCAGTCACCGGCCCGTTGCCGGGCACATACATGCCGACTGAGCCTGCCGAAACCGGAACGAACCCCTTCGGATGGACAGAGTGGGCGATTGGACCGCTCGACGAAACCGACGAGCATGCTGACGCCACGACGAGGGTTGAAACGACACCAACGATCCAGCTAGATGGGCGCCATTTCCCATCTAGCTGTGCGCGTGGCGCGCTCGGAGTTGGCGCGCTCGGAGGGATTCGAACCCCCAACCTCTTGATCCGTAGTCAAGTGCTCTATCCGTTGAGCTACGAGCGCCGGTGGCGAAGCGCGATCGAGTCTAGCGGTAGCCCGACGGCTCAGACGACGCCAGCAGGAGCGTGGCCGTAGGCCGGGAAGGCGAGCGCAATCCTCATCGCGTGACGTGAGGCCCGAGTCTGGGTGAACCGCCAATCGGAGCGCCGCTCCGCCTCGTTGAGGTAGATCAGCCCGATCAGCTTCTTGTTGGTCCGGACCATCTTCAGCAGCCGAGAGATGCCACCGGGCTGCCCGGATCCCTGCGCCACCCCAGTTTCGGCCACGATCCACGGTTTCGACGGAGCCACCCTCCGCAGCTTCGCCATGATCGGGTTGAACACCGAGCCGGCGCTACGCCCGGCCGGGATTAGATAGCCGTCCATCCCGACGAGGTCGACATAGGAGTTGCCCGGGTAGAGGGCGCCGAGCTTGTCCACCCCGCCCTTGTAGAGAAGGTTTGGGCTCCACATCCATTTCACGTTCGTCACGCCTTGCCGGTGGAAGATCCTCCACACGTGGCGCCACATCGCGACGTACTGTCCGGTGGTGTTGTGCATACCAGCCGTCGCAACGCCCCACGGATACCAGTGACCGTTCATCTCGTGGTCGAACCGAAGGACGAGCTGGCAGTGCAGCGTCTTGATCTCTTGTGCCGTCGACTTGATATAGGAGTCATACGCACCGGCCGCGATCCGGCGCGGCGCGTAGGCCGGCTGCGACCTCGCGACCGCGCCATCGGAGATGACCGACCAGTCCCACGACTCCCACGACCAGACGGGCACCACACCTTCATTGCACAGACCCTGCGCTTCTCCTACGTCGAAAGGATGGGTCCAGTCGGTGTACCACTCCGCCATGTTGGGTTCTTTCGACAGTTGGTGGCCGAGAGTCTGAAGGGGACCTACGGACTGAGGGACGCCGATGGCCGACACACCGAAGTACTTCTTTGTCGGGTGGAGGAGCGTCCCGTGCCTCCCGCCCGGACTATGGGCAGCGGTGCTCTGGTAGGCCTGCGGCCCAGCCGCAAGCAACCCGGTGACCTGGGCTCCCTTCGTCGACTGGTCCGTGCTGGCGCAGCCGGCGATCAGCGCCAGCGCCGCCGCCACCAGACCGACCCCTACTCGAGAGTTCATGACTGCGCGCTTACCCTCCGTGCTCGTAACGCCATGACCAAAACGAAGGCATAGGACAGACCGAACAACTCCATAAACAGCCAGTCGATCGGCCTGTACTGCAATCCACGGATTGCCGCACCCAGTACCCATGCCACGCTAGCCGTGACGCCCCACGCGCAGATCCCAATCCAGATTCGCCGAGTGTCGCGATTGACGGTCCCGCTCCCGGTGGCCTGCCAGGCACGCAAACGGCCGGTGAAAATGTCCAAGATCGCAAACAGGTGCGCCCAGCCATACAGGTACTTCGCCATAAGAGCCGACGGGCCGTATCTGATCCGGTTCCAGAGTGGGAAGATCACCACCGCGTAGAACGTGCTGGGGAGAATCAGCACGTAGTTGGCGAACTGAACGTGGCTGGGCTCGGCGATAATCAGCACCAACGGGATGGCCGGTGCAAAGAACACGAACACCGCTGTGTGCAGGTAGTAGCAGAGGCCGGACAGGTGGCAAAGCCGTGTCATCGTCGGCATCCGGGTCGACCAGAACTTGCGGGAGGCGACGAGGCTCATCGAGCCTGCACACCACCGATACTGCTGGGTCAAGAAAGCGTCGGGATGCTCCGGGCACAGGCCCGTGGCCAGCGGCACTGGGACGTAGCGAAGCCGCCAGCCGGCTCGGGAAAGATCGAAGCCGGTATGAACGTCCTCGGAATGCTCGATCAGCGCGGTTCCACCGATGGTGTCGAGGGCGGCCCTCCGATAGACCGCACACGAACCGACACAGATCGCGCCGCCATGGCTGTCCCTCGACACCTGGATCATCCGATAGAACAACTCCTGGACCGCAGCCGCCCCCCGCTCCATGACGGTCTGCCGCGGACTCGACCGAAAGAACTGTGGCGACTGCACGATCCCCAGTTCCGGGTCGTCCTCGAGGTAGGGCAGGAGGTGGTTCAAGAAATCCGGCCGGGGACAGAAATCGGCGTCGAAGACGACGAGATAGGTGTTGTTCGAGGTCTCATACCCGAAGTGCAGGTTGCCGGACTTCTTCAGCCAGCCGCGGTTCGGACGCACCGCGTAGCGAAATCCGAATCGCGCTGCTTCGACCTCGGCCTCAGCTGAAGCGCCGTCATCGAGAACATGCACAAGCACGTCACCGGGATAGTGGTCGGCCATCTCCGCAACGTGTGTCCAGGTGTTGATCAGCACGTCGATGCCTTCGTTGCAGATCGGCAGCAGCACATCCACCGACGGGTACGCAGCCGGCGCCCATTCCTCGACCATCCGGCGATGTGCAGCAACGTCGAAGTTGCGGCTACCGATGCTCGTAATCAACGAAAGGAGGTAGTAGACGATCGTGAACGCAAGCGCGGGGAGCAGGAGCACGAGCCAGCCGGCGATCTGCACGAAACGGACCTGGCTCACCGCGAGACAGACGATGCTGATCAGAGACATCCCGGCGAGCAGAGCAACTTCACGATGCTCATAGCTCGAGAGCTCAGCGTCGACGGGGGCGC
>NZ_DATJYB010000418.1:0-2069 GCF_035499775.1 Mycobacterium sp.
AGCGCCGACGGCATCGTCAAGATCACCTTGCCGATGTGGCGGGCCTGGCTCATGAACCGGAAGGCCGCCGGGGCGCAGCGCACATCCCAGGTGGTGACCGGCAGCCGGTGCAGGATCTGGCTGTCGAACAGTTCCTTCACCTCGCCCAGCATCTCGTGCATGCGCACCGGGCCGGCCTCCGACAGGTCGAAGGCCCGGTACCACACACCGGGGTAGTTGGCGGCGATCTTCTGCGCGTCGCGGATATCGGTCTTGCCCATCTCGAGGAAGCGCCCGCCCCGGACCAACAACCGCAGCGAGGCATCCACGAATTCACCGGCCAGCGAGTCGAGCACCACGTCGACCCCGCGGCCGTCGGTGACCGAAAGGAACTTCTCCTCGAACTCCAGCGTGCGGGAGTCGCCGATGTGGTCGTCGTCAAATCCCATGGCGCGCAGCGTGTCCCACTTACCACGGCTGGCGGTCACGAAGACCTCGACGCCCCAGTGGCAGCACAGCTGCACTGCCGCCATGCCCACCCCACCGGTCCCGGCATGGATCAGAACCGATTCGCCGGCACGGATATCGGCCAGATCCCTCAATCCGAACAAGGCCGTCAAGAACACCACCGGCACGGCGGCGGCCTGGGCGAACGACCAGCCCCGCGGCATCTGAGCAATCAGTTCCTGGTGCACGACGGCCAGCGGACCCGCCCCGCCGAGGAATCCCATCACCTTGTCGCCGACGGCCAGGCCGGTGACGTCGGGTCCGACTTCGAGCACCACGCCGGCACCTTCGGCACCGAGCGGCGGGGCTTCGCCGGGATACATCCCCAATGCGGCCACCACGTCGCGGAAGTTGACCCCGACGGCCGACACCGCCACCCGCACCTCGCCCGCCTGCAGCGGTGCTTGCGCCTCCGGGCAGGGCTGGATCACCAGGTCTTCCAAAGTGCCGCCGCCGCCGGCGGCCAACCGCCACGCCGACTCCCCGGGCGGCACCGGCAGCAGCGGCGGGGCCGGGGACAGCCGAGCAGCATGCACGTTCCCGGAGCGCACCAGCAGTTGCGGCTCCCCGGCTGCGACCAGCGCGGCCGCGTCCAGCGGCTTGTCGGTATCGATCAACACGATCCGACCGGGGTTTTCGGCTTGCGCCGAACGCACCAGACCACACACCGCCGCGGCGGCCAGGTCGCTGACATCCTCACCGGGCAGCCCGACTCCGCCATGCGTCAGTACCACCAAGGTGCCCACCGAATCCCCACCGAGCCAGGACTGCAACACGTCCAGGGCGGCGTGGGTGGCCGCGTAAACCGTGCCAACTGGGTCTTTACCGTCCAGGCCGGCGGACTCGTACTCCCACACGACGACATCGCCGTCACGGCCGGCGCAGAAGTCCGCCCAGGACACCGCCGCGGGTGCATCAGTTTCGGCTTGGCTCACTGATATTGGCGACCACAGCATCTCCAGCGGCCCCTGGTCAGGCGTGCCGCTTGCGGCTGCCACTGCGGCGCGCAGCTGCGAGGCGCTCATTGCCCGGGTGACCAGCGCGCCCACCGACAGCACCGGCAATCCGGTGGCATCGGCCACGTCTATCGAGATCGCATCCGCCCCCGCCGAGGCGAGGCGGGCCCGCACCCGCCCGGCACCTCCGGCATGCAGCGACACCCCTCGCCAGCAGAACGGCAGCTTCGTCTCGCCGGTGTCGATCGCCAGCCCAAGGGCGTGTAGTACCGAGTCCAGCACCGCCGGATGGATCCCCATCCGGTCGACCGCCATGCCGGTGGGGGCGGCTACCTCGGCGAACAGCTCGGACTCGCGCCGCCAAATCCCCAGCAGCCCCTGAAACGCCGGGCCGTAGGCATAACCGCGTCCGGCCAGCTGCGCATAGCCCTCGGAGATGTCGACACTTTCCGCGCCCTCCGGCGGCCACACCGACAAATCGGCCGCGGCCACCGGGGCTTCCAGGCCAAGCGTGCCCTCGGCGTTCAGCAGCCAGCCTCCGTCGGACTCGTCGGACCGCGAATACACCGACACCGTCCGGCGCCCGGCATCGCCCGGGGGTCCCACCACCACCTGCACCTGCACCCC
>NZ_DATJYB010000419.1:0-37348 GCF_035499775.1 Mycobacterium sp.
CGCGGGTCAACAGGTCGTAGCCGGGCAGCAGCGCGTCGTAGTTGGCGGCGGGCAGGTAGTCATGTGGATGATGTTTGAGCATAGAATCCATACTGCACCGGTCCAGCACTCCATAATTGGGCGATACTTGCCAAAAGTAGGACAATCTTTAGCGACATGACATGACTCAGGTAACGCGCGTTATCAGCCACCGCGACGGTGTGCCCATCCACCGATACCGGACCGATCCCGACACAATCCCGGTATCAGTGCATCGGCACGCCCGCGACGACGTCGGCGAGCTCGGCCGCCACATTCACGATTTCCCGGCGCTCTGCTACGTCCCTTCGGGGAGCCTGGCATACGTGGTGGCCCCGGGTGAGGTGCTGGACCCCGGCCAGTTGAACTACTTGGACGACGGCGTCGCTGTGCTCTTCGATCCCGCCGCACTGGGCGAGGACGCGCGATCGCCCTGGCCGGCGTGGCGGGGGCACCCGCTGCTGTTCCCGTTCCTGCACGGACAATCGGGCGGTGTGCTGCGGCTCGAAGTGCCGGTGTCCCGACAGCCGTTGTGGGACACTGCGATCCGCTCGATCGAAACCGAACTGACCGAGCGGCAAGAGGGCCACCGGCAGGCGGCCCTGGCGCACCTCACGTTGTTATTGATCGAGCTCGCACGCCTGGCCCGCGACGTGGTGGCCGACCTGCGGCGCAGCGGCGAACCGTTGCTGGCCGAAGTGTTCGCGGTGATCGACGCGCGACATGCCGAGGCATTGTCGCTGCGCGACGTCGCCGCCGAACTCGGCATGACGCCGGGGCATCTGACCACGGTCGTGCGCCGCCGCACCGGTCGCACCGTGCAGGAGTGGATCATCGAGCGCCGCATGGCCGAAGCCCGCGGACTGCTGGCCGAAACCGAGTTAGCGGTCGCCGAGGTCGCCCGGCGGGTCGGGGTGCCCGATCCCGGCTATTTCAGTCGGCTGTTCACTCGCGAGCACGGCACCTCGCCGCGCAACTGGCGTGGTCGATCGGCGCGCTAATCCAGGGCGCCCGGGGATCCGGTGATAGGCAGGTCAATTGGCGTGATGACGCCCGGTGGCGCGTCGCACAGAAACGGTATGGCGTTGACCGCCGCGACGGCGGTGCTGTCCATCAACACGGTCATCACGTCCTGCCCGGGATGGCCGAACCGGATCGTGGCGTCGATGTACGGTTCGCCGTCGATCACCACGCTGAACCCCTTGGGGTCGTCCCAGTGCGGGTCCAGCGCGTCGTCGCTCATGGTCCAGCAGATGGCCAGCTCTACCACCGCGCGCCCGTTGCGCAGACCGCGATAGGTGCGGCGCTGGCCGCCGCTGGTGCCGGCCGCGTAGTCCACCCACCCGAGATTCAAATCCCGGGTCAGCACCGCATTTTCGACGTACGCTTCCTTGGTGTCGAGTTCGGCGCCCAGCATGGCGGCGACCATGTCCAGCGTCTCGAAGTAGCCCAGGCCGTACCGTTGGGTCTGCGGGTCGAGCTGCGTCAGCCGCTGCCGCGGTGACTTGCCGAAACCGAGAACCTTCCAGACATCTGTGACGGGATAGGTTGTGCAGTACAATGTTTCGACGAGTTTGACGCTGTGCACCTTTCGGCACGCGCCGGTGAGGAAGCCGGCGGCGACGTTGATGAAGCCCGGCTCGAACCCGGTCCCCAGGAAGGTCGCGCCTCCCTCCGCCGCCGCCTCCTCGAGCGTGGGGAGCTCCACCGGGTGATGGGTGCCGGTCAGGAAGTCTCCAGTGGTGACGACGTTGATTCCGCGGCGCAGCAGGCGGGTCACCAGTTCGTAGTCGATGGCACGGGGCATGTAGTTGACGCAATCCGGCGCCAGCTCGATCAACGCATCGACATCGCTGGTCGCGGTGATGCCGATCGGCTCCCGGCCGGCGAGCACGCCCGCGTCAGCGCCTACCTTGTCCGAACCGAACGCGTGCACCCCCACCACGTCGAAGTCGTCGCGATCGAGCAGGATACCGAGCGCTCTCGTGCCGATGTTGCCGGTTGACCACTGGACTACTCGGTATTGCGCCATGCCTAACCGTAACCGTTGACAGCCGAAGTGGAACGCTGTTCTAATCAGAACGCAGTTCTAATCAGAACAATGTTCGAATGTTTGGGGGAGGCAGTGTCCACTGCACCGGTGCTGCGCTACGGCGCGCTGGACCGGGCGCACCTGACGAAGCACCTGTGGCAGTTGGCGAAGCGCGTCGGCGTCAACCGGGTCACCATGCGTGAGCTGGCAGCCGACGCGGGCACGAGGCCGTCGTCGGTGTACTACCACGTTCGCGACAAGCGCGAACTGCTCGATCTGCTGATCGAATCGGTGCTTGCCCAGATCGAAGTGCCGCAGGAGGGCGACTGGGAATCGCGGTTGGTCGCTCTGTACACGCATGCCTGGAAAGTGCTCCTCGAAGTGCCCGGGATCGCGGTCCTGCTCCAGGAGCATCCACACACCGCCGCGGCCACCGAGATGGATCGCGCCTCCCGTGCCATCCTGCGCGAATCCGGTTTGCGGAGGCAATATTTCGAGGCGGCACATGCCACGCTGTACGTCCACCTGCTGGGTTCGGTGCAGCTTGAGCACATCCGCAGCGCCGACACGCCCAACGACCGGGCGTTCGAGTACGGGTTGCGGCTGATCCTCAACGGGCTGCGCACCGAAATGGAGGGAGCATGATGACAGGCACGACGGTCGACCTGGCCGAGCCGGCACTGTGGGCGTCACGATTTCCCGAGGAGCTGTTCGCCGAACTGCGCGCCCACACGCCCGTGTTTCATCAGCAACTCACCGACGACGTGAAATCGGCGGTGGGTCGAGAGTTTTGGGTCTGCACCAAGCATGCCGACGTCGCGCGAGTGCACCGCGATTACGAATCGTTCACCGCGACCCGTGGGCCGCTGATCCAGGACGTGCCGCTGTTCGACGCCTATCCGGCCATCGTGAGTCTGGACCCACCGGATCACACCATCCGCCGTAAAGTCATCTCGCGCGCCTTCACCCCACGCGCGGTGGCCAAGCTGGAAGACGGAATTCGCGAGCGGGCCAAGGCGATGGCCGGCGCTCTACTGGAGTCCGGCGGAGGTGAATTCGTCGACCTGGCTGCGGGACTGCCGATCTCGGTGATCGGGGACATCGTCGGGATCCCCGACGCGGACCGCCAGCGCGTGTTCGGCCTGATCGAGAAGGTTTTGAAGACCGCCGGCGCCCAGCTCGCCGTCCCCGACGGCGACGACGTGTTGCCGTTTGTGGAGTTGTTCCAGTACGCCAGCACGCTGACCGCCCGCAAACGCGAACACCCCGAGGACGACATCTGGAGCACACTGTGCACGACGGAGATCACCGCCGAATCGGGGGAGAGCTTCCTGTTGCCGTCCAACGAGCTCGAGATCTTCTTCTTCGTCCTCGGGTTGGCCGGCTCCGACACCACGCGAAATGCGTTGTGCGACGGCATCCGTGCCTTCGTCGCCAACCCAGACCAGATCGAGATCTACCGATCCGACCCCGACGCGCGCCACACGGCCGTCGAAGAAGCTATCCGCTATTCCACGCCCATCCTGTTCTGGGTGCGCGGGGCTACCAAGGACGTGACGCTCGGCGGCACAGTGATCCCCGAGCGTGCCCGCGTGGTGACGATGCTGCGCTCGGCCAATCGCGACGAAGACGTCTTCGAGGATCCCTACCGCTTCGACATTCGCCGGGATCCCAACCCGCACCAGTCTTTTGGCGGTGGGGGCGCCCACCATTGTCTGGGCGCCATGCTCGCCCGGGCGGAAGTCAGGGCCGCCCTCGACGAGATCTTGTTGAATACCAATGACATTCAGGTCGGTCAGCCGATCATGACGCTGCCCGACCTGACCAACAACATGACCGTATACGACTCACTTCCGGTGAGCCTGAAATAGCCGGTCACTCGATATCTAACCAGCACTCGATATCGAATCGGTCCTCGACGGCGCGCAGCGTTGCCCCGCCGTGACCCGGATAGTGCGCGGGGATCACGGCGGCTCCCGCCTGGACGGCCTCGGTGAATATCCGGCGCCGCGTCGCCGCAGCCGCCGCGGTATCCACGTCGAGCGCGCAGGCATCGTCGGGTCGACGCAGCTGCACCGGGCTGTGGGTGAGATCGCCGACGAAGACCGCGCGCTGACCGCCGGCATCCAGCCACAGCACCGAGGAGCCCGGTGTGTGGCCGGGCGCGGGCCGTAGCCGCAGCGACGGGCTGATCTGGTGGTCGTCCGACCACTGGACGAGCTGTCCCGAGTCCGCGATCGGCAAAACGCTGTCCGCGAACAGCAGCTGGTGACCACGCTGCTGGGTGGCTTCTTGTTCGGTGCGCGGCGATTGCCGGGCGGCCGGCCCGTCGGGTGCAAAGTAGTGATAGTCGGCGGCGGACACCAGATATCGCGCGTTGGGAAATGTCGGCACCCAGGTGCCGTCAGCGAGTATCGTGTTCCATCCGACGTGATCGGCGTGGATGTGGGTGTTGACCACCACGTCCACGGCGGCCGGGTCGATGCCCGCCGACCCCAGCGCCGCCAGGAACGCCGTGTTCAGGTGGTCCAGCGGTGGCATGTGTGGGCGTGGGCGGTCGTTGCCGACGCCGGTGTCCACGACGACGGTCAGGCCGTCGACGTCGATGACCCAGCTTTGGATCGCGATGTGCCACTCGTCGGTGTCGGGGTCGAAGAAGTCCGGGACCACCAGGTCGGCGTTGTCGTGCCACCCCACCGGCGGCGTCGTCGGAAAATAAGGGCGGGTTGGCAGGTCGAACCGAAGTTCCACGACGCGGGCCACGCTCGCGTGCCCAAACTGGACCCGGTTCATCGCTACATCGGGTTGGCGCGCAGGTAGCTGTAGACGCCGGCGAAGTTGCGGTTCACTTCGTCGGGAATGGCCACCGGGCCACCGAGAGCGCGTGCGCCCCAAACGATTTGGGCGGTGCGTTCCACCAGGGCAGTGATGTGCATGACCTTGTCGGGGCGTGGCCCGACGGCCACCAGGCCATGGTTGGCGATCAGGGCGGCGCCGCGGCCTTCCAGCGCCTTGACCGCGTTGGCGCCGACGTCGGGCGTGCCGGACGCGGCGTATTCAGCGCAGCGCACGTCCCCGCCGCAGTACACCGCGAACTCGTCGATGCATGCCGGAATCGGCTGATGGGCGATCGCGAACATCGTCGCCCACACCGGGTGGCTGTGAATGACGCTGCCGATATCGTCGAACGCCTCGTAGCACGCCAGGTGCAACTTCATCTCCGACGACGGATGTCGGCCGTCCTTGGCTTGCAGCACAGCGCCTTCCGGATCGACGAGCACGAGATCGTCAAGCTCCATGTCGGCGTAGTCGACCGACGAGGGCGTGATGACGATGTTGCCGTGGGCGCTTCGGGCCGAGATGTTGCCGGCGGTGCCCTCGACCAGGCCACGGCGCAGCATGTCCTTGGCCGCGGCCAGCACCGCGGACTCCGGGTTGGCTACGAATCTCACGGACCTCATGACCGCAGTACCTCCGGGTTGACGATATGGGTGGGCGCACCGCCGGAAAGCAACGCTTCCAGGTCGTCGGCGACCATCTGCGCCTGCCTGGCCTCAGTGTTCCACGTGGCCCCGCCGATGTGTGGAGTCAGGACGACGTTGGGCATTGCCGTCAGCGGATGATCGGCCGGCAGCCATTCACCGGCGAAGTGGTCCAGGCCGGCGGCGGCCACCTTGCCGTCGCGCAACGCGGCGACCAGCGCGTCGGTGTCGTGCAGCTGGGCCCGGGCGGTATTGAGGTAGACGACGCCGTCGCGCATCGCGGCAAACTGCTCGGCGCCGATCATCCCGACGGTGTCGTCGGTGACCGGAGCGTGCATTGAGACGACATCGGCCTCGCCGAGCAGCTCATCCAGGCTGTGGCGCGCCTCGTCGTGGTACGGGTCGTAGGCGATGACCCGCATGCCGAGCCCGACCAGTCGCCAGCGCAACGCCCGGCCAACGGCGCCCAGGCCCACCAGCCCGGCGGTGAGCCCGGCGATTTCCCAGCCCCGGAACCGCTGATAGGGAATGACTCCGTCGCGAAACGTGTTGCCGCTGCGCACATCCGAGTCTGCGGTCAGCAGGTGGCGGGTGGCAGCCAACAGCAGCGCCACCGCCAGCTCGGCGACCGCGTCGGCGTTGCGGGCCGGGGTGTTCAGCACCGGGATCCCGGCGGCGGTGGCTCCGGCGATGTCGACGTTGTTGGGGTCCCCGCGGGTGGAGGCGATGGCTCTTAGGGCGCGCCGCCCTTGCTCGAACACCGGGCCGCGAACCGAGTCGCTCTCCACCACAACGACATCGGCGCCTTCGCCGGCGATCCGTTCGGCCAGCTGCTCGGCGCTGTAGATCCGCAGCGGGGTCTGATCAATCCAGGGGTCGTAGACCACGTCGGCCAATTGGCGAAGCTTGGCGAACCCCGGTCCGCGCAACGGAGCTGTCACCAGGGCACGCGGTCGAGACGTCACGATTGCCAATGCTGGCGTACGGTGGCGCCCGTGTCACGCAGCGACGTCACAATCGGCATCGACATCGGCACTACGGCGGTCAAAGCTGTAGCCGCCGACGAGGACGGCCAAGTGACGGCGCGGGTGCGCATTCCGCACCGGCTACGCGTGCCGGCGCCCGACCTGTTCGCGCACGACGCCGACGAGGCCTGGCGGCGCGCCCCGCTGGCGGCCCTCGAGCAGCTGGGTCAGCCCAGCGCCCGGGCCGTGGCCGTCGCGGCGATGGTGCCGTCGTTGACTGCCGTCGACTCCGGCGGCCGGCCCATCTCACCCGGTCTGCTCTACGGCGACGCCCGGGGCCAAGGTGCTGTCGCCGCGAAACAGCGTGACCTGCCGCTGCCAGCGGTCGGCGAGGCCGCCGAATTCCTGCGCTGGACGGCCGCCCACGCGCCGGACGCGGCCGGCTACTGGCCTGCGCCCGCGGTGGCGAACTACGCGCTGGCGGGCGAAGCCGTGATCGACTCCGCCACCGCGATCACCAGCCTGCCCCTGTTCGACGGGACGGGGTGGAATGCGGCTGCGTGTGCTGAGTGCGGTGTGGACGTTGACCGCATGCCCCGGGTGGAACCGTTCGGAGTAGCTGTCGGGCAAGTGCGTGACGCGGATTCGGTACTGGCCACCGGCGCGGTCGACGCCCTGTGTGAGCAGTTCGTGGCCGGTGCCGACCGGGCCGGCGACGTGCTCGTCCTGTGCGGCACCACCTTGATCGTGTGGACGACCATTTTCGGGTCCAGGCAGGTGCCCGGCCTCTGGACGATTCCGCACCAGCTTGCCGGCATGAGCAAGATCGGGGGGGCCAGCAACGCCGGTGGGTTGTTCCTGGGTTGGGTGGATAACCTTGTGGCACAGGGAGATCCGGTGGAAGCCGATCCGCGGCGGGTACCGGTGTGGTTGCCGTACATCCGCGGCGAGCGCACGCCGTTCCACGATCCCGACCTCCGCGCCGTGCTGGACGGCCTGGATCTGACTCACGACGCCCCTTCGGTGCGCCGCGCGGCCTACGAGGCCTCCGCCTTCGTGGTCCGCCAGCTCATCGAGCTGAGCGGTGCGCCGGTGGCGCGCATAGTCGCCGCCGGCGGCGGCACCCGCATCCAGCCGTGGATGCAGGCCATCGCGGATGCGACCGGACGCCCGGTCGAGGTGTCCGCGGTGGCGGAGGGCGCGGCGTTGGGCGCGGCCTTCCTCGCTCGCATGGCAGTCGGTCTGGAGACGACGATGATCGACGCCGCGCGCTGGGCGAGCGTAGGGTGCGTCGTCGAACCACAGCCTGCCTGGGTCGGACCGGTCCAGGACCGTTATCGACGGTTTCTCGAGCTGGGTGATCGGATGTCACGTCACGTCTAGCAGGGAACTAGCCCGATATCCGGCCGCTCGTTCTAGGCTGGTGCAATGACCGACCACGATCGCACCGCTGTCCGTCGCGAGATCACAGACGCCTTGCTCAAAGCTCTCGAACGTCGGCACGAGATAGCCGATGTCGTGGTGGAGTCGCCGAACAAGGCGGCCGCGGTCGAGTCGATCGTGAAACTGCTCGACACCTCCCACCTGGCCGCCGAAGCGGTGATGAGCATGCGGTTCGACCAGCTCACCCAGGACGCCCGCAAGAAGATCCTGGCCGAGCTCGACGACCTGAACAATCAGATGAGCTTCGCGCTCGATGACCGTCCGGCGAGCTCGGGGGAAAGTCTGGAGCTGCGGCCGTTCACCGCGCAGGAGGACCGCGACCTGTTCGTCACGCGCACCGACGAGATCCGCACCGCCGGCGACGGGTCGGGTAGGCCGGCCGGCAACATCGACGACGAGATCCGCGCCGCGCTGGACCGGGTCGACGCTGAAGAAGCGGCGTGGTTCGTGGCCGTCGACTCCGGGCAAAAGGTCGGCATGGTGTTCGGCGAGCTCGTCCACGGCGAGGTGAACGTGCGGATCTGGATCCACCCCGAGCACCGGAAGAGGGGCTACGGCACCGCCGCGCTGCGCAAGTCGAGGTCGGAGATGGCGTGGTTCTTCCCCGCCGTGCCGCTGGTGATCCGCGCGCCCGCGGCTAATCCTGGCTAGGCCGGTGCTCCCGCGGAATGCCGCTCTGCTGAGCATCGCCGCCGGCGGCCTGGCGGCGCTGGTGCTGTTCGGCTTCGGGATCGCCCACGCGAACCCGAGCCAGGAGCAGGAGGCGTGCCAACTGATGGACGACCCCGCGGGGCACGACCAGGGCTACGCGCCGGCCGAATACGCCTTCATGGTCTTGCGGGGCGAAATGTCGGCCCAGGATGCGCGGAATGTCATGTCCCGGGCGGTCCAGGAATACTGCCCCAATCACCTCACCGACCTACCGGCCAGCTGGCGGTAACCGAAGAACCGCGAGATCTCCCAGCCGGTTGCCGATTCATTTACACGCTTGTAAACGCGAGCTTATGATCGAGCCCTGTTACCTCGGATGTCCACGAACAGCCCAGTGGCGGGAGGTTGAGTGCCGTCGGATGTGTCGCGATACCCGGCTGGCGTCAAAGCCGTTGTGCCCGTTCCCTTTCCTGAGTCAATCGCAGCATGGCAACTTCTACGGAAACGGTGGTCCAAGTGAGTCGTCAATGGTATGAGCATCCCTCGCTGATTCTGCAACTAAGAGCGCTGTCGGGTTTGCGCGACGACCTGCGCGACAAAAACCTGTTCGAAGGCGACGGCATTCGGCCCAAGGAGGATCTGGGCGAACCCAGCGAGGAAGTCAAGCGTGCCCGCACCCCGGACGGCACCTGGAACGACTTGGACGACCCGTGGATGGGCTCCAAAGGATCGGGCTTCGGGCGCAACGTTCCGCTGGCCGACACCATCACCGACACCAAGCGGCTACTCGACCCCGACCCGCGGGTGGTCAGCCGGCGTCTGATGGCGCGCGACGAATTCAAGCCCGCCGGCATCATCAACGCACTGGCCGCCGCCTGGCTGCAATTCGAAAACCACAACTGGTTCTTCCACGGTGACGGTCTGGCGGACAAAACGATCGACATTCCGTTGCGCAAGGGTGACGACTTTCCCGAGAACCCGATGCGAATTCGCTGCACCATCCCCCCACATGGCGAAATCGTGGACGGTTGCCCGGCGCCCGTGTTCAGCAACGTCGAAACCCACTGGTGGGATGGTTCGCAGATCTATGGCAGCGGCAAGGAACGCCAAGCCGAGGTCCGTACCCACGTCGACGGCAAGGTCAAAGTCGGTGACGACGACAGGCTGCTGAAGAGCGATATCCCCGGTATCGACCTCACTGGCATGCGGGAGAACTGGTGGGTCGGCGTCGGTCTGCTGCACACCATGTTCGCCCGCGAACACAACGCCGTCTGCGACGCGCTGCGCAAGGCGTACCCGAGCCTGGACGACCAGCGCCTCTTCGAGTTGGGCGTGCTGGTGATCTCGGCGCTGATCGCCAAGATCCACACGGTCGAATGGACGACCTGCGTGCTGCGCCACCCCGCGCTGCAGATCGGCATGAACGCGAACTGGTTTGGCGCGCTCGGCGAGACGTTCAAGGACCGGATCGGCCGTATCGGCGACAGTGAAGCGCTGTCGGGCATCCTCGGATCGTCGACGCAACACCACAGCGCACCGTTCTCGCTGACCGAGGAGTTCGTCTCGGTGTATCGCATGCACCCGCTGATTCCCGACGACTGGAACTTCTTCTCGCTGGAAACCGGTGAGCACCTGGAAAAGCGCGACTTCACCGAGCTACAAGGACGTTTCACGCGTGACTTCATGGACCGCATGGAGATGGGCGACATGTGGTACTCGTTCGGTCTGGCCAGCGCGGGGGCGGTATGCCTGCACAACTATCCGAATGCACTGCGCCGACTGACGCGTGTCGACGGGCAGATCACCGACCTGGCCACCCTGGACATCGTGCGTGACCGGGAGCGTGGGGTGCCGCGCTACAACGACTTCCGCGAAGCGCTGCGGATGCCGCGTCGCAAGACCATCGACGAGATCACGCCGAACAAAGAATGGGCCGCCGAAATCAACGAGATCTACAACGGCGACGTCGATTTGGTGGACCTGCAGATCGGTATGCAGGCGGAGCAACCACCGAAGGGCTTCGGATTCTCCGACACCGCATTCCGCATCTTCATCCTGATGGCATCGCGGCGGCTGAAGAGCGACCGGTTCTTCACCAACGATTTCCGGCCCGAGGTGTACACCCAGGTGGGATACGACTGGGTGAACAATACGACGATGAAAGATGTTCTGCTGCGCCATTATCCGGAGCTACAGCCGGTGATCGGCGATGTGGAGCGGGTCTTCGCGCCGTGGCCCAGGCTGGGCGCAGCCGTAGCAGGCAAGAAACACCCGGTGCTGCGTCTGGCCGACTCGATCCGCGCCTACATGCCGTGGGGCGGGTAGGACGGTGGCCGACTTTCCGCATGCGTCCATCGTGGAAGGCGTCCGATTCACCGCCCAGATCGGCGCTCCCAACATCGTCCTCGGGCTGTTCAACAAGCGGGAAGTGCCCACCCGGATCGCCTCGATGGTGGCCGCCGACTATCTCGGCTACCGATTGGTGGACGGGATGGTGCGCAGCTACGGACCTGGACCCTTCTACGTGCGGGTCGCCCGCGACGAAGCGCTGCTGATCCACCATCCCGACGACCTGCGATTCGTGCTCGGCGGCTCGCCCGACCCGTTCGCATCCGACCCGGATGCCAAACGCAAGGGGATGGCCGCGTTTCAGCCCGAGGCGCTGACGATCTCACGGGGCAAGGAGTGGGCCAAGCGGCGCAAGTTCGCCGAGGCCGTACTGGACACCGGCAAGCCCATGCATCGGCTTGCCCAGCCCTTCGTCGACGTCGCCGCGGAGACCGCGGGAGAGCTCGCTTCGGAGACCATCCGGTGGCAGAACTTCAACGAGGCCGTGCAGCGCATGACGCGGCGCATCGTGTTCGGCTCCGCGGCCGCCGACGACACCGATCTGACCGAGCAGTTGGGCGAGCTGATGTCGGCGGGTAATCGCATGCCCGGTGAACCCGCACCGGGCTACGACGAGTTCATCGCGCTCATCGGAAGCTACCTGGCGGAACCCGAGGCCGACAGCCTCGCCGCGCTGATCCCGAAAGCGCCCGACCCGGGCGTGCCACCCGCCGGCCAGCTGGTGCACTGGCTGTTCGCGATGGGAGATACATTGGCCGCCAACGTGTTTCGCACGCTTGGTGTGCTGTCGACGCACCACGAGCAGTTGCACGAGGTGAAGGCCGAGATGGCCGATGCCGACATCGGCTCGGCCGCCGGCATCGCCAAGCTCGACTACCTGGCCGGGTGCGTGTTCGAGGCGATGCGGCTGTGGCCCACCACCCAGCTGTTCGGCCGGGTGACCACCCGAGACGTCGAGTTCCCGAGCGGCGCAGTGTTGCCCGAGGGCCAGCAGGTGCTGATCTACAACGTGTTCAACCACCGCAACCGCAACCTCATCCCGTACGCGGACAAGTTCGCGCCCGGCGAATGGGTCAGCGGTGACGCGGGCGACGACTGGTCCTACAACTTCTTCAGCCACGGCCCCCAGGGCTGCCCGGGTGCCGGCCTGGCGGTATTCCTCGGGCAGGCCATCCTGGCCCACCTGATCGACGCGGGCGCGACCAACTGTTCGGGAAACCGCCTGAACCCCAGCCGACCGCTGCCGCACGGCTTCGACCTTTACGGGTTCAGCGTCTCCAGCACGGCGCCGGAAGACTAGCGGCCGGGCTACGTCAAAGCGGCGGAGACGTACTTGATGTCGCCGAAGGCGACCATGGACGGCTCGGTGGGGAATTCAAAACCGTCGTCGGCGTAGAGTTCTGGCGTGCTGCGCACCGTTACCTGCCAACCGCGATCGGTTAGGTATGTCGCGACGTCGTTGCGCTCGCCGTCATAGATCAGGTCGGCCCAGTTGAGGTTCAATCCGAGACGGCGCCAGCGTTCGCTGATCTCGTGCCCTCGCTCTTGGATGCGGTCGCGGATGTTCGGAACGTACCCGGTGCAAAGCCGGCTGCCGCGGGCGCTGAGCCCGGTGATGTTGTCGAACAAGCGGTCCTGGGCGTCCGGCGGCAAATACGCCAGCAACCCTTCGGCGCTCCACGCCGTCGGCTGGGTCGGGTCGAGTCCGCCGTCCCGCAGGGCGGCCGGCCAGTCGTCGCGCAGGTCGATCCCCACCGTCCGGTGGCCGGCGGCCGGGGTCGCACCGAGTCCGGCCAACGTTTGGGTCTTGAACGCGATCACTTCGGGCTGGTCGACCTCGAAGACCACGGTGCCCGCCGGCCAGGCCAACCGGTAGGCGCGGGTGTCCAGGCCCGAAGCGAGGATGACGGCCTGGCGCACCCCGGCTGCCGCGGCGGTCAGAAAGAAAGAGTCGAAGAACCGGGTGCGGACCGCCATTCCCTCGCTGAGTCGCTGCGGAGTGAACGCGGGATCGTCCACGGCGAGTTCGATCTGGCCGTCCATCATGCGGATGAAGGCGTCGACACCGACGGCTCGCACCAGTGGCTCGGCGAACGGATCGTCGATCAGTGGGTCGGGGCCTTTGGACGCCATCGCGCGCCGGGCAGCCACCGCCGTGGCGGTGGCCCCCACGCTGGACGCCAGGTCCCAGCTGTCGCCATCATGGCGTGCGTATCGCGTGGCATCTGCATCGGTCATCGGAGTAGTCCTTACCTGAGCACAGCGGTGACGGTGGCGACGTTGCGGAGCTGGGCCGACGTGTCGTCGTCCGGGAAATGGCGGCCGTACACGGAGAACAGGTCGCGTCGCAACTGGGTGCTGACCTGCCAGCCCTGATCGCTCAGGTACTCGACGACATTGCTGCGCTCACCGTCGTAGAACAGGCCCGACAGGTCGATGTCGCAGCCCAGATTGATCCAGCGCTGGTTGAATTCCTGCGCGCGCTGCGACATCGTCACCCCGGAGTCATCCGAGTCGACGTGATATTCGGTGGCCAGCTTGCTCCCGGGCGCGCTGAGCGCGGTGATGCTGTCGAACAGCCGGTCCTGGGCTTCGGGCGGCAGGTACATCAGCAGGCCTTCCGCGCTCCACGCGGTGGGTTTGGTGTCGTCGAATCCGCTGCGGCGCAACGCAGCCGGCCAGTCTTCCCGCAGGTCGATGCTGACCGTGCGCCGATCGGCGGTGGGAAGGACGCCCAGGCCTGACATGGTGGCGCTCTTGAACTCGACGACCTTGGGCTGATCGACCTCGTAGACCACACTGCCGGGCGGCCAGGGCAGCCGGTAGGCCCGCGCGTCGAGCCCGGCGGCCAGAATCACCGATTGGCGAATCCCGTCGCGTGCCGCGTCGAGGAAGAAGTCGTCGAAGAATCGGGTGCGAATCGCCATCGAATCGGATTCGAACTGCAAGTCCCGTCCGGGGTCGCCGGAATCCTCGGGTGGGGTGACCTCGCCGTTGACCAGGCGCGTGAAGAAGTCGAGTCCGACCGCCCGCACCAATGGGCCCGCGAACGGGTCGTTGATGATGGCGTCGGGTTCTTCGCTGGCCAGAGCACGGGCGGCGGCGACCATCGTGGCCGTGGCGCCGACGCTGGAAGCCAGGTCCCAGGTGTCCTGATCGGTACGGGTCATGACGCTCCTATTTCAGATCATTCTCAGTTCCGCCGAGAGGTAGATGACCTGGCCGAGTGGGGCATCGTCGCCCTCGACCGGCGCCGTCCGGCCCACGTCCGCTGCCCGTTTGCGTCATCCATCGCCCCTTGAACACGACACCGACAGGTTACGCTTCGATATTTAGCAAATGTAACGAGCCAACCTGGACTCTACGCCTTTTCGGCCGGTTCCCTGGCGGCCCTGAACGGACCTGCCGATATCAGCTGTTAATCTCGTACACGGTTTGACGCGCGACGCCGTACGTCCTGGCCCGTGGGTGTGGGCGCGTAACGAGAATTACCCCGGGCCGCGCAGGAGGAAGAGTGCTTTCGGCTTTCATCTCGTCGCTGCGGACAGTCGACCTGAGACGGAAGATACTGTTCACGCTGGGCATTGTCATCGTCTATCGGGTCGGCGCCGCATTGCCGTCACCCGGTGTCAACTACACCAACGTGCAGCAGTGCATCAAAGAGGCGACCGGCGGCGAAGCCGGACAGATCTACTCGCTGATCAACCTGTTCTCCGGCGGTGCGCTGCTGAAGCTGACGGTGTTCGCGGTGGGTGTGATGCCGTACATCACCGCCAGCATCATTGTGCAGCTGCTCACCGTGGTCATTCCGCGCTTTGAGGAACTGCGCAAAGAAGGCCAGGCCGGCCAGGCCAAGATGACGCAGTACACCCGCTACCTGGCGATCGCCCTGGCCATCCTGCAGGCCACCAGCATCGTGGCTCTGGCGGCCAACGGCGGGCTGCTGCAGGGCTGCTCGCTGGACATCATCCAGAACCCGAACGACATCTTCACCCTGGTGGTCATCGTGCTGGTGATGACGGCCGGTGCGGGGCTGGTGATGTGGATGGGTGAGCTGATCACCGAACGCGGTATCGGCAACGGCATGTCGCTGCTGATCTTCACCGGCATCGCCGCCCGCATTCCCGCCGAAGGCAAGCAGATCCTGGAGAGCCGCGGCGGGGTCATCTTCGCGGCCGTCTGCGCGGCCGCGCTGATCATCATCGTCGGCGTGGTGTTCGTCGAGCAGGGTCAGCGTCGCATCCCGGTGCAATACGCCAAGCGCATGGTGGGCCGGCGGATGTACGGCGGTACCTCGACCTATCTGCCGCTGAAGGTCAACCAGGCCGGCGTTATCCCGGTCATCTTCGCGTCCTCGCTGATCTATATTCCGCACCTGATCACCCAGCTGGTGCGCAGCGGCACCGGCAGCGTCGGCAACAGCTGGTGGGACAAATTCGTCGGGACATACCTGTCCGACCCGAGCGACCCGGTCTACATCAGCATCTACTTCGGGCTCATCATCTTCTTCACCTACTTCTACGTGTCGGTGACCTTCAACCCGGACGAACGTGCCGACGAGATGAAGAAGTTCGGCGGGTTCATCCCGGGCATTCGGCCCGGAAAGCCGACCGCCGACTACCTGCGCTACGTCCTGAGCCGGATTACCCTGCCGGGCTCGATCTACCTCGGCGTGATCGCGGTGCTGCCTAATCTGTTCCTGCAGATCGGCGCCTCCGGCGGTGTGCAGAACTTACCCTTCGGAGGAACCGCCGTTTTGATCATGATCGGCGTCGGTTTGGATACGGTCAAACAAATCGAGAGTCAGCTCATGCAGCGCAACTACGAAGGGTTCCTCAAGTGAAGATTGTCTTGCTTGGACCGCCCGGAGCCGGCAAGGGGACGCAGGCCCAGAAACTCGCCGAGAAGCTGGGGATTCCGCAGATCTCCACCGGTGAACTGTTCCGGCAGAACATCGACAACGGCACCAAGCTCGGTATCGAGGCCAAACGGTATCTTGACGCCGGCGATCTGGTGCCCTCCGAGCTGACCAACGCGCTCGTCGACGACCGGTTGGACAACCCGGACACGGCCAACGGTTTCATCCTGGACGGGTATCCACGCTCGGTGGATCAGGCCAAGGCGCTGCACACGATGCTCGAGCGCCGGGGGACCGACATCGACGCCGTCGTGGAGTTCCGCGTGTCACAGGAGGAGCTGTTGGAGCGCCTCAAGGGGCGTGGCCGCGCCGACGACACCGAAGAAGTCATCCTCAACCGGATGAAGGTCTACCGTGAAGAAACGGCGCCGCTGCTGGAGTACTACAGCAGCCAGCTGAAGACCGTCGACGCCGTCGGGACTCTCGATGAAGTCTTCGCTCGCGCGCTGCAAGCACTAGGAAAGTAACCATGAGCGCTCTGGCACGACTGCGAAGTCGCAGAGTCGTGCCGCAGCGCAGTGCCGGTGAACTCGACTCGATGGCCGCCGCCGGCTCCGTCGTCGCGGTCGCTCTGAACGCGGTCCGCGCCGCCGCGGTTGCCGGGGCGTCGACCCTCAGCCTCGACGAAATAGCGGAGTCGGTGATTCGCGAAGCCGGCGCGACGCCGTCGTTCCTGGGCTACCACGGCTACCCCGCGTCGATCTGCGCGTCGGTCAACGACCGGGTGGTCCACGGCATCCCGTCGGCCGCCGAGGTACTGGCCCCCGGTGACCTGGTATCCATCGACTGCGGGGCAGTGCTGGACGGCTGGCACGGTGACGCGGCGATCACCTTCGGCGTCGGGATCCTCAACCCGGAAGACGAATCGCTTTCGCAGGCCACCAAGGAATCGCTAGAAGCCGGAATCGCGGCGATGGTGGTGGGCAATCGACTGACCGACGTCGCGCACGCCATCGAGCTGGGCACCCGGGCTGCGGAGGCCCGCTACGGACTGGCATTCGGGATCGTGGAGGGGTACGGGGGCCACGGAATCGGCAGGCACATGCACATGGATCCGTTCCTGCCCAACGAGGGCCCACCCGGACGCGGTCCGCTGCTGGCCGCCGGTTCGGTGCTGGCCATCGAACCGATGCTGACGCTGGGAACCGGCAAGACGGTGGTCCTCGAGGACGAATGGACGGTCACCACCGGCGATGGGTCGCGGGCGGCGCATTGGGAGCACACCGTGGCGGTGACCGAGACCGGCCCGCGCATTCTGACCCGGCCTTAGGGCCGGTACCAACAGCGGCCGAGAGTACCCAGGGGCGCGATGAACTAAACACCTGCTCGACTCGTGTTAGTTGCGGGAGGTGATCGAGTGGCTCGGGTGGCCGGCACTCGTGGGGCGTCTGGGGCTGCGGAAGCCGCTCTGATGAAGGCGCTCTACGACGAGCATGCAGCCGTCTTATGGCGGTATGCGCTTCGGCTGACGGGTGACGCGAGCCACGCCGAGGATGTGGTGCAGGAGACGCTGTTGCGGGCGTGGCAGCATCCAGAAGTCGTCGGCGACACCGAGCGCTCGGCGCGCGCCTGGTTGTTCACCGTGGCGCGCAACATGATCATCGACGATCGACGCAGCGCGCGGCACCGCAACGTGGTGGCGTCGATCGACGAAGAAGGCGCGCCAGAGCAGTCGACGCCGGACGAGGTCAACGCTGCCCTGGACCGGATGTTGATCGCCGATGCGATGGCCCAGTTGTCCGGCGAACACCGGGCCGTCATCGAGCGGTCCTACTACCGCGGTTGGACAACCGCACAAATAGCTACAGACCTTGGAATCGCCGAAGGAACAGTGAAGTCGCGACTACACTATGCCGTGCGGGCATTGCGGCTCACTCTGCAGGAACTTGGAGTTACCCGATGAAAGCGAAGGGTTTCATAGTGGGGCCCATCCGGCTGGCCATCGGCTCCGAATACTTGAGGGTGACAGGAGATGGATGACATGAGGACGCCGCTACGGGGAATCGGCCCACCCGGTGACAACGCCGGGTTCAGCGAGGGGCGTGACCAGGCTATGGGTGATGACCGCTACGCGATGTGGGATGCCGCGTACGTGCTGGGGTCACTCTCTGCGGCCGAGCGCCGCGAATTCGAGTCGCACCTGACCCAATGCCCGGCGTGCCGTCAGGGCGTCGCCGAACTCAGTGGCGTGCCTGCCCTGCTTTCGCAGCTCGACGGTGACGAAGTGGCCGCGATCAGTGAGTCCGGCACCATCGGTGGGATTCCACTGGCGACACCGGAGTTGTCGCCCGATCTATTGCCCACGCTGCTGCAAAAGGTGCGTTGGCGCCGCCGTCGTGCCCGCGTGACGACCTGGGTTGCCTCGGCCGCTGCGGCCGTGGTGTTGGCGGTTGGCGTGTTCGTCGGACTTCAGGGTCCCGCCACGTCTCCACAGCCTGTGACTGCGGCTGGCCAGCCGATGGCGCAGGTCGGCACGAACCTGCTGGCCTCGACGGTGTCGGTGACCCCTCAGCACTGGGGCACATTCATCAACTTGCAATGCGTCTGCCTGGCACCGCTGAACGCCCACCACGACACGCTGGCGATGGTCGTGGTGGGACGCGACGGCAGCCAAACGCGGCTGGCCACCTGGGTGGCCGAACCCGGCCACACCGCCACGCCCGCGGGCAGCATCTCGACGCCGCTGAATCAGATTGCCGCGGTGCAGGTGGTTTCCGCAGATAACGGACAGGTTTTGCTGCAGCGTTCGCTCTAATCCCAAACGTGCGGTGAACTGAACGCACCCGCACGTCGTGTTATTGGCATCGTCTCAACCAATCAGATTTAGGTGAGCAGATGCCAGGGGAGTACAGGGTTGTCGACCACATCGTCGACAAACTCGTCGCAATCGGAGTCCACCACATCTTCGGTGTGGACGGCGCCAACATCGAAGATCTGTACGACGCGGCACATTTCCACCACGGAATCACCGCTGTACTGGCCAAGCACGAGTTCTCCGCCGCCACCATGGCCGATGGGTACAGCCGCAGCGGGGCCGGACTGGGAGTGGTGGCGGCGACGTCGGGGGGCGGCGCGCTCAATCTCGTCGCGGGGCTGGGCGAGGCACTGACAAGCCGGGTCCCGGTCTTGGCCTTGGTCGGCCAGGCCCCCACCACGATGGACGGGCTGGGCAGCTTTCAGGACACCAGCGGGCGCAACGGATCACTGAGCGCCGAGGCGGTGTTCTCGGCGGTGTCGGTCTCGTGCGAGCGAGTCCTGACGCCGGCCGGCATCGCCGCGGCGCTGCCCCGGGCCATCGCCGCGGCGCGCACCGGCGGACCCGCAGTGTTGTTGCTGCCCAAGGACATTCAGCAGGGACAGGTCGACTGCTGGCGCAATGGCAATCAAACTGGCAATCAAAATGGCCAGGGCACGGCGGATCTCCGCCCCATCGGCAACCCGCACCCGATCGTCGGCGTGCTGCGCAACGCGCGCGGTCCGGTCACCATCATCGTGGGTGAGCAGGTGGCCCGCGACAACGCCCGAGCCGAGCTGGAAGCACTGCGCGCGGTGTTGCGTGCCCGAGTCGCCACCGTTCCCGACGCTAAAGACGTCGCTGGGACACCGGGTTTGGGGTCTTCGTCCGCGCTCGGAGTAACGGGCGTCATGGGGCATCCGGGCGTGGTTGAAGCGGTGGCCGGCAGCGCCGTGTGCCTCGTGGTAGGCACCCGGCTGTCGGTCACCGCGCGCACCGGGCTCGACGACGCGCTGTCGACGGTGCCGACGGTCTCGATCGGATCGGCGCCGCCCTATATCGCCAGCACCCATGTCCACACCGAGGACCTGCGTGGGTCGCTGCGGATGCTGGTCCAGGCACTGTCGGGGCGCGGACGGCCGCTGGGCTTGCGGGTTCCCGATGCGGTGCGGCGCACCGAATTGACGCCGCCGCCGTACTCCGGGCCGGGTGTGCGCTACCGCGATGCCATGGCAGTGCTCGACGGTGCCCTGCCCGACGGCACCGACGTCGTGGTCGACGCCGGCAACACCGGCGCCTCGGCGATCCACTACCTGCCGGCCCGGCGCGGTGGCAGATTCGCGGTCGCGCTCGGCATGGGTGGCATGGGCTACAGCTTCGGCGCCGGCATCGGGATGGCGTTCGGGCGCGCCAACACCGGACGCCCTCCCGGGCGGACCGTGGTGATTGCCGGGGACGGAGCGTTTTTCATGCACGGCATGGAGGTGCACACCGCGGCGCACTACCGGCTTCCGGTGACGTTCGTGTTGTTCAACAACAATGCGCACGCCATGTGCGTGACCCGCGAGCAGCTGTTCTACGAGGATCTGTACAGCTACAACCGATTCCGGCCCAGCAGGTTGGGTGCCGGCCTGGCGGCGATGTTCCCGGGCCTGACTTCGATCGACGTGACCGACCTGGACGGATTGGCCGCTGCGATGCACGCGGCCCTGCACATCGACGGCCCCGCGGTGGTCAGCGTCGAATGTGCCGCCGACGAAATCCCGCCCTTTGCGCCATTTCTGAATGGTCAAACGGTCAAAACGACTGCCAAGAAACAGATTACAACCCATAAGGAGAACCGTACCGATGTCGCTGCCAGCGCTTGACGATATTCAAACCCATCACTTGGCCCGGACCGGCACTAGTGAGCCCATCGACGGTCTGGTCCGTATCGAAACCAGTCCGCGACAGAAGGCCACCCCGATCATCATGGAGATGATGCGGTCGGTGTACCCGCACGACGAGGTCTTCGGGCAGTACTGCACCGTCAACGATTATGTGGACTGCCCGCCCGACGAGTTGTACGAGTACATGGCTGACACCCGCAGCCTCGAGGAGTGGACCTACAGTCTGCGCGGTTTCACGACGACCGACGAGCCCGGCCTCTGGCTGGCGTACGACCGGCTCGGTTCGGAGACCGAGATCTACACCCGCACCATCGCCAACGAGCAGGCGCGGACCGTCGATTACCACTGCGCCTGGGATCAGGGCAAGCACCTGTGGATGATCTATCTGATGCGGGTCATCGACGCGCAGGTGGTCCTCGACAAGCCGGGTTCGGTTGTGCTGTGGACCAATTGCCACCACCCGTTCTACGACCACAACCCGTATCCGGAGACCGCCCCGGCGCAGCGCCCGGTTTGGGTCGGCGACTTCTGGGACATGTTCGGCGCCGGCCATCTACTGGAAATGAAGAACCTCAAGGCAATCGCCGAATACCGGCACCGTAACGGCTTGCCGGTCACCCCGGAGTGGATGAGCTGAGAAGGGTCGAGAACACCATGAGCAAGCCAAGTGTCAGTCTGATCGATGTTTCCACCTATCTGCCCGGCGAGCCGATCGGCGCGGAGTATTACGCGCAATTCGCCGAGTCCGATGACCTGCGCGACAACCTCATGTTCCGGGCGCCGAAGTTTCGCCACCACGTCGTGCCGGACGAGAGTGCGGTCGACATGATCGAACGTGCGGCGCAGGGACTGATCGAACGTCACGGCCACGACGTCATCGAGGGCGTGGACGTGCTGATCACCCACACCCAGGTGCCGGACATGGGGTTCTACGGCGAAGGCGGCGGCATCGCGCACCGCCTTGGCTTGCGGCCCTCATGGGTGCTCGACCTGAACAACGGCGGTTGCGCGGCATTCGTGTTGGCGCTCAACGTGGCTCGCAAACTGCTGTCGTCGGGCGCGGGACACACGGCGCTGATCGCGATCGCGCAAAACGCCGCCGGGCAGTTTTTCGACCAGCCCAAAGTTCGCCGCAAGGCGCAGTCGGCGGTGCCGGGCGACGGGGCCGCGGTCGGCCTGGTCACGCTCTCAGAGCAGTCGCCGATCCTCGATGTCGAGTGCCGCACCTACGGTGAGTACGCCGGGGAGATGACCCTGTCCTTCGACCCGCCCCGCAAGTGGTGGCAGGCCGGTCCCGGCGAGGGCAGCATCGGCTTCACCGAAACCAAGATCACCAAGGTGCTGGCCCGCGGCAACCGGCAGGTCCCCGAAGTGGCGCTCGCGGTTTGTGATCGAATCGGCATGTCTCCTAAAGACATCGGGCTGCTGGTCACCAACCAGCCCAACCGGGTGTTCCTGCGCAACTGGCGGGAGGCGCTCGAGCTGCCCAAGGAACGTCATCGGGACACTTTCGACCAGTGCGGCAACCTCTTTGGCGCCGGCATCCCGGTCAACCTGGACACCGCGATATCGGAGGGCCAGGTCACCTCCGGCGACGTGATCATGATGGCGGCCTTCGCGCACGCCGGCGACTTCGCCGGCGCGGCGGCGGTGCGCTGGGGCGGACGCAACTGATGCAAGCGCTAACCAGTCCCGTCAGCGCCGAGATTGGTGGCGCATTTCCCCACGCAATCGATCCGTTTGCGTTGTCGCTCAACGAGAATCCATTTCCTCCGCTCCCGGCGGTGCGCTCGGCACTGATTCGCTCGATCGATGCCGCCAACCGGTATCCGGAGTTTTTGCCCGAGCGGCTGCGCAGCGTGATCGCCGGCCGTATCG
Source organism: Mycobacterium sp. (assembly GCF_035499775.1). GTDB lineage: Bacteria > Actinomycetota > Actinomycetes > Mycobacteriales > Mycobacteriaceae > Mycobacterium. Next base: position 22,360 of record NZ_DATJYB010000419.1, read on the forward strand.
GCGTGCCGTCGGACCGGGTGGTGCTCGGTGCCGGTGCGACCGGGGTGGTGTTGCAGGCCCTGCTGGCGCTGACCGCCCCGGGCGACGCGATCGCCATGGCATCGCCCACGTTCGACGGTTATCCGATCATGGCGCAGATGGCGCGGCTGAACCCGGTACTGGTGCCGCTGGACCAGCACGGGCATAACGATCTCGACGCGCTGGCCGACGCCGCCGCGAATGCCCGCGTGGTGGTGGTGTGCCGGCCGCACAACCCGACCGGCACGCTGGAGCCGACGGCCGAGATCCTTCGATTCCTGATGCGGGTGCCGCACGACACCATCGTCCTGCTCGACGAGGCCTATATCGAATTCGCCTCTCCGGAGCACCGATTCAGCGTCTCGGCGTTGACCGTGCATTTCCCCAACGTGGTGCTGGTGCGCACGTTCTCCAAGGCGTACGGGCTGGCCGGCCTGCGAATCGGCTACGGCGTGGCGTCTGCGGAGCTGGCCAGGACGCTGTGGACGCAGCAGTTGCCGTTCGGCATCGCGATCACCAGCTTGCTTGCGGTCGCGGCGTCCTACGATGCCGAAGACCAACTGCTGCAACGGATCCAGTCGATCACCGCCGAACGTCGCTACCTGCGGATGCGGTTGAACGCGATGGGGATGGACAGCACCGACGCGCACGCCAACTTCGTGTATCTGCCTTCGAGAGGTGAGTGCGGTCCGCCCTGGCCTGACGTATTCGCCGACACCGGACTGCACATCCGGTGCTACGCCGACGGCGGCGCACGAATTACCGTGGGCAGCCGCGAATCCACCCTGGCGGTGTTGGCCGCGCTGGCAAAGCCCGCGGCGACCGCAAGCTGACTCCCGACCCCGGCTTCCCCCGCGGAGGGGGCGGGGGAAGCCGGGCCGCGGATCTGCGGTAAGAAGGGGCGTGGCCGCCTCGAGTCCCCAGAAGCGTGACCCGATCGCGCTCGCGCGTTCCAACTGGGAGCGGTCCGGATGGGGCGAGGTATCGCAAGGCATGGTCGCGGTGACGTCGGTGATGCGCGCGCACCAGATCTTGCTGGCCCGCGTCGAGACGGCGCTGCGTCCCTACGACCTGAGCTTCTCCCGCTACGAACTACTTCGGCTGTTGGCGTTCAGCCGAACCGGAGCGTTGCCCATCACCAAAGCGTCCGATCGGCTGCAGGTTCACGTCACCAGCGTGACCCATGCGATCCGGCGGTTGGAGGCCGACGGGCTGGTGCAGCGGGTGCCGCATCCCACCGACGGGCGGACGACGCTGGTGGAGATCACCGAGCTCGGCCGATCCACCGTCGAGGACGCCACCGTCACGCTCAACGAGCAGGTGTTCGCCGACATCGGGATGGCCGCCGATGAATCGCAGGCGCTGGTGTCCTCCATCGAAACGCTGCGGCGCAACGCCGGAGACTTCTGATGTCCAGGCTCAAACCGCCCGCGTTGCAGCCGGATGACACGATTGCCGCAATCTCACTGTCGTCGGGCGCCGCGGCGAGCAATCCACGGCGCTACGAGACGGGCAAACGGCAATTCGGTGAGACGTTCGGGGTGCGCGTCATCGAGACACCCAACGCGCTTCGCGACAACGCATGGTTGTACGACAATCCACAGGCCCGCGCGGACGATCTGCACTGGGCCCTCACCAACGATCAGGTCAACGGCATCGTCTCGACGATCGGCGGCGACGAGTCGATCCGCACCGTTCCCTATCTCGATCTCGCTCTGATCCGCGAGAATCCCAAGGTGTTCCTCGGGTTCTCCGATGCCACGGTGCAGCACCTGGTACACCGCCAGGCCGGAGTGGTGAGTTTCCACGGGCCCGCTCTGATGACCTGCTTCGCCGAGCCCGGAGGCATCCTGCCCTATGTCGAATCAGCAGTCCGCGCAGCACTATTCGACGGCGATGCAGTCGAGCTGACCGCTTCCCCGGAATGGACCGAGGAGTCCCGGGGCTGGAGCAACCCCGCCGCCGGAGATCGCAGGCGACGATGGTGGACGAACCCCGGCTGGGTGTGGCTGCAGGGCGACGCCGCGGTCGAGGGGGAGTTGATCGGCGGCAACACCGAGATCCTCGAGATGGCCAAAGCTTCGCCGCTCTGGCCGCCCGCCAGCGCATGGGACGGCGCGATCCTGCTGCTGGAAACGTCGGAGGAGGCGCCGGCGCCTCAGACCGTGAAGCATTGGCTGCGTGGCTATCTCGCCGGTGGTGTGCTGCACCGAATCGGCGCCCTGCTGATCGCCCGGCCGATGGGCTACACGCAGCGGGCGACGTTCCAGCTCTGGGACAACATCCAGGCGGTGCTCGCTGAGGCGGGCCGCCGCGAGATGCCGGTGGTCGCCAACCTCGACTACGGGCACGGCTCGCCGCAGGGTGTGTTACCTCTGGGCTGCCGGGCCCGTGTCGATCCGTCGGCTCGCAGCATCCGGATGCTCGAATCCGGCGTGCGTGGACGATGATGTGACCTAGACAACGAAACGCCACACGGAAAGGACAGGACGGTGGATCCATTACTAGCTCACCAGCGTGCTCAGGACGTGTTCGCCGGGGTCCTCGCCAACGTCAGTGCTGACCAGCTCGGCGCGCCTACGCCGTGCACGGAATGGACGATCGACGATCTGATCGAGCATGTGATCGGCGGCAACGAGCAGGTCGGGCCGTGGGGCGGCAGCCCCGATGCGCCTGCCGCCCGGCCCGGCGACATGGTTACGGACCACCGGGCCGCAGCTGCCGCCGCGCACGAGTTCTTCGCCCGGCCGGACGGGCTGTCCACGATGTACAAGCTGCCTTTCGGGGAGGTTCCCGGGCAGATTTTCATCGGGATGCGCACCAGCGACGTGCTGACCCACGCGTGGGACCTGGCGGCCGCCACGGGGCAGTCCACCGACCTTGATCCCGAGTTGGCCGCCGAGCAGCTCGCCGCCGTGCGGGCGTTTGTGGGGCCCCAGTTCCGTGGCCCGGGCATGCCGTTCGCGCAGGAGGAGCCGTGCTCAGCGGACCGCGCGGCGGCCGATCAACTGGCAGCGTTCCTGGGCCGAAAGGTGCAGTAAGCGGACTGACCGGTTGCGTGCCGGGCTCGTTGAACGGATCAATGGCTTGCCTGTGGGGCGAAAGCCTCGTTGGGCTGCGTCATTCGGGTTCGTCGTCGTCTTGTTCGCAGAGGGTTTTCTCGGGGTGGTGGTATCGGTTGATGCGTCGTTGGCCCCGGTCGAGGTGGGTTGGTGGTATCCATTCGACGTCGCCATGGGCGTTTGTTCTAGTCATCCAGCCTTTGTCGGCCAGGGGGTGGTGCTCGCCGCAGCCCAAAGCCGAACCGTTGACGTCGGTCTCACCCGATATCGCATACGGGATGAGGTGATGCACTTCGCAGTAGTATCCCTTGACCGGGCAATCCGGGAAGGTACATCCACGGTCTCTGGCGTATAACACAAGTCGCTGCGCGGGGCTGGCCAGCCGCTTGGTGTGATACAGCGCCAACGCCTTGCCGTCCTGGAAAATCGCTAGGTAGTGGTGTGCATGGCGGGCCAGGCGGATCACATCGGACATGGGCAGGACGGTGCCGCCCCCGGTCAACCCGCGACCGGCCGCGGCTTCGAGTTCCTTCAGCGTCGTCGTCACGATGATCGAGGTGGGTAGCCCATTGTGTCGGCCCAGTTTGCCCGACATCAACAGGGCACGTCCGGCGATGAGCAGGGCGTCATGGAAGCGTTGGTCTTTGCCACGCCGATCCGCGCGTGCGGCCTCTTCGGTGGGTTCCTCGTCGACGACGGGGTTCTCATCCTCACGATTGCACTGCCCGGGGGCGCCGAGTTTTGCCTCGATGGCTTCGAGCACGGCGCGCAGTTCCGGGTCGACGTAGCCGCTGATCCGCGACATGCGATCGGCATCTTGAGGACTCAGCCTGATCCCGCGTTTGCGGGCCCGGGTCTGGTCGTCGTTGGGTTCTTGTCCGTCCTGGCTGAGCAGGTCGAACAACTCGCGGGCCTGTTCGCGCAGTTCGTCGGGGCGCTGGTCGACCGCCAGTTTGGCCAACTGCTTCTCGGTTTCCTCACGCACGTCCGGCTCCACCGAGGCGGGCAGTTGTTTGAGGAAGGTGCGGATCACGTTGACGTGTTCCTCGCCGATGGCGGCCCGTGCGCGGGCCTCGGCGGTTGCCGGCAGCAGCGGTGGCAGGGGTTCACCGGTTAACGCCCAGCGCGGCCCGAGCTCGGCGGCAGCATGGATATGACGCGAGGCTTCAGCGGGGGTGATGTGCAGTCGGTCAGCGATCACGGTGTGTAGCCGGCCACCGAGTTCGGTGTCGGTGCACCGGGCCTTGAGGTGGTTGATCAACACCGGCTCCGGTGCCCGTGCGTGGCGCGCCACCATTTCACCGGTTTCCAGCAGCGCCATCCACTCCGGGCCAGTCAAGGCATCAAAATTCAACTCCGACCAGCGTTTCGCATACGCGCGCAGCCCTTCGACCACCTCGGTGACCTCTTCACGACTGCTGCAACTCATACTCGAATCCTACGAAGACCCACCGACAGGTTTTCTTCCAGAACTTAAGCAGCACTAAAGGTTTCGCTCAAGGCGAACACCCGCTCGGCAAGCGTGCACAACATCCCGGCCACCCGCCGCGCGCCGCCGCCGATCAACTGGCAGCGTTGCTGGGCCGAAGGTGCAGTGAGCCCGAGGTTTTAGTGTGCGGTGCAACGAAAGCCCGCGAGCGGCCCCAAATGTACGCGGGCGACGGCGTGTCGCTGTACAAATGCGCGCGCTCGCGGGTTTCAGCGCAGTGTCTCGATCACGGCACTGAAGTCCTTATCGGCGTGGTCGGCGGCGAACTTGGCGTAGATCTCCGCGGCGTGGGTGCCGAGCGGCGCCCTCGCACCGGTTGAGCTCACCGCATCCATGGCCAGGCCCAAGTCCTTGTTCATCAGCGCGGTCGCGAAGCCCGGCTTGAAGTCGTTGTTGGCCGGCGATGTCGGAACCGGGCCCGGCACAGGGCAATTGGTGTGTACCGCCCAGCAGTTGCCGGTGGCGCCGGTGATGACGTCGAACAGTGATTGCGCTGAGAGCCCGAGCTTCTCGGCCAACACGAACGCCTCGCCGATCGCGATCTGCTCTACCGCGAGCACCATGTTGTTGCACACCTTGGCGGCCTGGCCGGCACCCGCCCCGCCGCAGTGGATGATCTTGCCCGCCATGGGTTCCAGCACCGGGCGCGCCTGCCGCAGGGCCGATTCGTCGCCACCGACCATGAACGCCAAGGTGCCGGCGACGGCGCCCTTGACCCCTCCGGAGACGGGCGCGTCAAGCTGGTGCATGCCGTTCGAGCCAGCCAGGGCGTGTACCTCGCGGGCGTCGTTGACCGAGATGGTCGAGCTGTCGATGAACAGCGTGGCGTCCCGCGCGGCGGGCAGAATCTCGGTGTAGCAGCGCTTGACCACCTCGCCGTTGGGCAACATGGTGATGACCACGTCGGCGTCGACGACCGCGGCGGCGGCGCTGTCGAACAACGTGGCACCTTTCGAGGCGGCCGCTTCCCTGGCGGCGGGCACCGGGTCGAACCCGCGCACGGCGTGACCGGCCGCGATCAGGTTAGTAGCCATCGGCGCGCCCATATTGCCCAGCCCCAAGAAGGCGATCGTCAGCTGTTCGGTCATGGCTCCCTTTCTAAGGGGCGGCACGGAATCGCGCGGCCTCGGCCCGACCGATGACCACCCGCATTATTTCGTTGGTCCCTTCCAGAATTCGATGCACCCGCAGATCGCGGACGATCTTTTCCAGACCATACTCGCGCAGATAGCCGTAGCCACCGTGCAGCTGCAGCGCCTTGTCGGCGACCTCGAAGCAGGTGTCGGTGACATAGCGTTTGGCCATCGCGCACAGCTCGACCTTGTCGCGGTCGTCGGCGTCGAGCGCACTTGCCGCCCGCCACAACAACATTCGCGATGTCTCCAGGCCGGTGGCCATATCGGCCAGGGTGAACCGGATGGTGGGCTCGTCGAGCAGGGAGCCGCCGAACGCCTGCCGGTCACGGACGTATGTGCCCGCTTTGTCGAAGGCGGCCTGCGCACCCCCGAGTGAGCACGCCGCGATGTTGAGCCGGCCGCCGTTGAGCCCGTTCATCGCAATGCCGAAGCCGGCACCCTCACCGTCTGAGCCACCCAACATCGCGTCGGCGGGGATGCGCACCCCCTCCAGGATCACCTGCGCGGTCGGTTGCGAACGCCACCCCATTTTCTCTTCGTTTACACCGAAACTCAGACCAGGAGTGTCCTTTTCGATGACGAAGGTGGAAATCCCGCGCGGGCCGTCGCTTCCGGTGCGTGCCATCACGACGTACACGTCGGATGCTCCGGCGCCGGAGATGAACTGCTTGACGCCGTCGAGCACGTAGTCGCCACCTTGCTTGACCGCACGGGTGCTCAGCGCGGAGGCATCGGATCCGGCGCCGGGTTCGGTGAGGCAGTAGCTGGCGATGGCGTCCATGGATGCCAGCCGCGGAATCCATTCCTTGCGTTGTTCGGCGGTGCCGTAGCTGTCGATCATCCATGCGCACATGTTGTGGATCGACAGGAATGCCGCGGTCGTCGGGTCGGCGATGGCCAACTGCTCGAAAATGCGGACCCCGTCCAGCCGCCGCAGTCCGCTGCCGCCGACATCGTCGCGGCAGTAAATGGCCGCCATGCCGAGTTCGGCGGCCTCGCGCAACACATCGGTCGGGAAGTGTTCGGTGGCTTCCCATTCCAGGGCGTGCGGGGCAATCCGCTTGGCGGCGAACGCTGCCGCCGTCTCGGTGATCACCCGCTCGTCGTCATCGAGGGCAAACATGGCGCTAATCCATTGTTGGAATGACGAATTCGGCGCCGTCTTTGATGCCGGACGGCCACCGCGACGTGACGGTCTTGACCTTGGTGTAGAACTGGATCGCCGCCGGGCCGTGTTGGTTGAGGTCGCCGAAGCCGGAGCGCTTCCAGCCGCCGAAGGTGTGGTAGGCCACCGGAACTGGGATCGGCACATTCACACCGACCATGCCCACCTGCACTCGGGAGACGAAATCGCGGGCGGTGTCGCCGTCGCGGGTGAAGACCGCCACGCCGTTGCCGTACTCGTGCTCCGAGGGCAGCCGTAGCGCCTCTTCGTAGTCGTGGGCCCGCACGATGCACAGCACCGGCCCGAAGATCTCGTCGGTGTAGATCGACATGTCCGCGGTGACGTGGTCGAACAGAGTCGGGCCGATGAAAAAGCCGCTCTCCAGGCTGGCGTCACCGTACGCCAGGTCGTCGCTAGTTCGGTCGCGGCCATCCACCACCAATTCGGCGCCGGCTTCCACACCTTGGGCGATGTAGTCCCGCACCCGGGTCAGCGCGGCCTCGGTGACCAGCGGCCCGTAGTCGGCCTTGGGGTCCAGACTGTGCCCCACCCGCAGCCCGTTGATCCGCTCAATGAGCCTGGCGCGCAACCGGTCCGCGGTCTGCTCGCCGACGGGCACCGCCACACTGATCGCCATGCAACGCTCGCCCGCACTGCCGTAACCGGCGCCGATCAGTGCGTCGACGGCCTGGTCGAGATCGGCGTCGGACATCACGATCATGTGGTTCTTGGCCCCGCCGAAGCACTGCGAGCGCTTGCCGGTGGCCGCGGCCGTCGAGTAGATGTACTGCGCGATATCCGAGCTGCCCACGAACCCGACCGCCTTGATGTCGGGGTGGTGCAGGATCGCGTCGACGGCTTCCTTGTCACCATGCACGACCTGAAAGACCCCGGGTGGCAGGCCGGCTTCCAGGAACAGCTCGGCGAGTCGCACCGGAACCGACGGGTCGCGCTCACTGGGCTTGAGCAGGAACGCGTTTCCGCACGCCAGAGCCGGGCCGGCCTTCCACAGCGGGATCATCGCCGGGAAGTTGAACGGGGTGATGCCCGCGACCACGCCCAGCGGCTGCCGCAGCGAGTAGACGTCGATGCCCGGGCCGGCGCCCTCGCTGTACTCGCCCTTGAGCAGGTGCGGGATCCCGAGGCAGAACTCGATCACCTCGATGCCACGCTGGATGTCGCCCTGGGCATCGGGGACCGTCTTGCCGTGCTCGATGGACAGCAGCTCAGCCAGCTCGTCGTTGTGCTGGTTGACCAGCTCGATGAACCGCATCAGCACCCGGGCGCGGCGCTGCGGATTCCAAGCGGCCCAGCCCTTTTGGGCTTCGACCGCCGATGCGACCGCGGCGTCGATGTCGGCTTGGCCGGCCATCGGGACTTTGGCCTGGACTTGGCCGGTGCTGGGGTTGAACACATCGGCGGTGCGGGTGGACTGGCCGGCGGTGCGCTGGCCGTCGATGAAGTGCGGAATCTGTGTGGTCATGGTCTTCCAAAAGAGGTCGGTAAGGGGGTACAGAGGAGATACTTGCATATCCTAGTATTAGCTTCGTTGTGTTCGCAAGGCGCCCCCTTCCATCACGTGTAACCCGAGCGGATATTGATCGGTGAAGGAGGCACGTGACCGCACGAAACGATCCCGTCGGCCCGCGACCGTTGCGCGCGGTGCCGGATAACGGCTACACCGACTGGCAAGCGGTGTATCAGGACAACGCGACGTGGGTGTACCGCACGCTGTTCGCCCGGGTCGGCAACCGGGCCGATGCCGAGGACCTCACGGCCGAGGTGTTCCTCGCCGCGCTGCGCCCGCTGCGCCTGACGGCCAGCGTCGGCGAGGTGCGCGCGTACCTGCGGGCGACGGCGCGAACAGTGCTGGCCGCGCACTGGCGCGAGACCCTGGGCCGGGAGATAACCTCGATCGACGTCATCGAACAGCTAGGCCCAGATTGCCAGAACAGTGAGGAAGCGATCAGCACCGCGCCCCAGCGTGTCGCCCAGGTTCTCGACAGACTGCCGGACCGCTATCGCCAGATTCTGGAATTGCGCTTCTTGCAAGGCAGTTCGATCAAGGAAGCCGCGGCGGAACTCGGCATCAGCGTTGCCAACACCAAAGTGCTGCAGCACCGCGCGCTGCGACTGGCCGCACAAGTCACCGATGAGGGCCGGCAATGAACGCGCGGGGGTTGCGCAGGTATATCGACGATCTGCTGCGGGGTCGTCGGCCTAAGCCGTTCGCGCCCGACGACTTCGAGGCCGCGCAGATCAGGACGGCGATCGACCTGCGAGCGGCTCGACCGGACGGTGACGCGCCCAGCCAGGAATTCCTCAGCGACCTGCACCGCCGCCTCGCGGAGCAGATGACCGGCGCACCGCGGGAACCGGCGCCGATGCAAAACACGACGCGTCGCCAGGTGATCGTCGGTACGTCGGCTGCCGCGGTCGCCGCGGCCGCCGCGGTGTCGGTGGATCGGCTCGTCATCGGCGTCCAACCCGCGGAAGCTCCGGTGGCGGGCGGGGAGCTCAAGCCGAACGACGGGCGGTGGATGCGCGTCGCGGCCAGTTCGGATGTGCCCGACGGGGTGATGCACCCGTTTGATCTCGGGACCGTCAGCGGATTCGTCCGCCGGGTCGACGGAAATCCCGAAGCCGTCTCCGGGGTGTGCACTCACCAAGGGTGCCGGCTGTGGTTCGACGCACCCGACGACCGGCTGCGCTGCCCGTGCCACTCGACGTCGTTCGCGTCCAGCGGGCAGGTGCTCACCCACCAGTTGCCGATCGCCCCGAAGCCGTTGCCGAAGCTGATGGTGCGCGAGGTCAACGGAGTCATCGAGGTGTTCGCGCCGGTAGGCCCCGACCAGCCGGCCTGAGAGTATTCGGCCTGTCGTTCGCCGAGCGTGCTCTGAGGGCGAGATTTTGGCGGATTTTTCGCCCTCAGAGCACGTTCGGCGACGCGGAGCCCAGGTCGTTCTAAGCTCGCCCCGGCCAGCCGGCCTGAGCGGTGTAACCCACCGCGCTATCTCTTGGCATGACTCGAAAACACTTGGCGTGGTTGGCGTTGAGCGCGGTGGCGTTGGCCGGATGCGCGACTTCGCAGCCCGTTGCCAGCACCCCTTCGCCATCGGCCAGCATGTCGATCACCGCCCCCCAGGCGCCGGTCAGAAAGAACCAAGTCAACATCGACGGCTTCGCGTTCGTCCCGCTTACCGTGACCGTCGCCGCCGGCACCACCGTCATCTGGACCAACCGCGACGAGGAACCCCACACCGTGGCGGCGAGTGACGGTTCATTCCACTCGCCCGGCATGGGGACGGGGGCCACGTTCTCGCACACTTTCTCCAGCCCCGGAAAGTTCGAGTACGTGTGCTCGATTCACCCGATGATGCGCGGCACCGTGGTGGTGACTCCATGACAGATGAACCAAGGGCGACAAATGATCCGAAAACGATGAGTCGCCGCCAACTCATCCGCCACACCGCATGGTTTGGTGCGGCGGTCGGTTTCGCCGTGGTCGGCGGTGAGGTCATCTCGCACGTCGCTTCGGCCGAACACACCGCGACGGCTCGGCCGACCCTGAGGTTCGCTCAAGTCAGCGACAGTCACCTCGGATTCTCCGGACCGGCCAACCCCAACGTCGCAGACACATTCGGCCACGCCATCGATCGCATCAACAACCTCGGCTACACACCGGATTTCGTCATTCACACCGGCGACATCACGCACCTGTCCACCCCCGACCAGTTCGACCGGGCGAAGCAGATGATGAGCGGCCTGAAAACGCCGCACGTGTTCACCGTGCCGGGCGAGCACGACTCGGTCGACGATGCGGGGCAGAAGTATCGCAGCGCCTTCGGCGCGGGTAGCAAGGGCGACGGTTGGTACAGCTTCGACATCTCCGGCGTGCACGTGATCGCGCTCGTCAACACGTTGAATCTGAAGAAGCTTGGGCATTTGGGTGCCGAACAACTGGAGTTCGTCGAAAAGGACGTTGCGGGGTTGTCGAGTGACACGCCGATCATCGTGCTCAGCCATATCCCGCTGTTCGCCATGTACCCGGACTGGGGCTGGGGCACCGACGATGCTGCCCAGGCGCTGAGCTATCTGCGCCGCTTCTCGTCGGTCACCTGCCTCAACGGGCATGTCCACCAACTGTTTTCCAAGACAGAAGGCAACGTGACCTTCTACACCGGGACGACGACGGCCTATCCGTTGCCCCATCCCGGTGACGGACCGGCACCCAAGCCGGTCACTTTGCCGGCCGGAAAGCTGCGCGACGCGCTGGGCATCCGCGAGGTCGGCTACACCAAAGGGCAGAGCGCCCTGGCATTGAAAGAGTCGGTACTGCAATGATTCTGAGAGATCTCCTGCTGCGGGTAGTCCTGGCGGTGTCGCAGGTGATCAGCGCGGCCAGCCATTCTTACCCCTATGTCCATGGCTATCAACATATCCCCGGTATCGGCGACGGATTTCTGGTGCAGGCCAGTGTCTCGTTCGCCCTGGCCGTGCTGATTCCGGTGGGTGGGCCCTTTTGGCTGCGCTGGGCGGCGGCCGCGGTGGCCGGTGGCTCGCTGGTGGCTTTCGTCCTGTCGAGGACAGTGGGGCTGATGGGCTTTACCGAGCACGGTTGGGACCCGTCGCCCTACGCGGCGGCCAGCGTAATCGCTGAAGCGGTGACGGTGCTCACGGCGCTGGCGTGGGTTGCGTGGCGTCGGCCGGCGGCGGTCAGCCCTGCTGGCCGCCTGGCAAAAGTCAAGTGAGCGTGCTGTTTTCAGCATTTGATCGGTAGCGGCGCGGACGCAAGAATATCGCAAGTCGCCGGTGGCAATTTCGCCTCGAAAAGCGGTGAAAGGAATCATCATGCTTGCTACCCGCGCCCTGACACCGACTATTGCCGCGACACTGCTGTCGGGCGGCTTTGCCGCGGCCACGGCCCAGGCCCAACCCGGTCCCGCGCCACTGGATCACTACACCTGGTGCCCGGGTCACCCCGATCCGCGGGACCACATTTCACCCGCGGGCCCGATCGCCGCGATGCAGCGGCAGGGCTGGGATTTGAATGTCTGCCACGACTATTGGTATCCCGCGGCGGGCTTCCCAGATAGCCCGCAGCACAACGACATTGTCGAAGGAGACCATGTGCCGCGCGGGCCTGCCTGCGCGCCCATCTGCCCGCCTTGGCCGTAACCGGCGTCGACCTCCTAGGGGCAGGTGACGTCGACCTCGAAGGGCTTGTTGACCTGCTGGCCCGCGTTGTCCATGCCGCTGGCGTGGCCGGTGATCTGGTAGCTGTTGCCGGTCTTGGTCGCTTTGGCGTCGTTACCGGGCACGCCCTCGGTGAAGCTCATGACCACACCGTCGACGGTGCCGAAGCCCGCGTTGTGGACCGCCGATCCGTCCTGTTCCAGACCGACGATGATGCCGGTCGCCATGTCACCGACCGCGATGGAGAACTTGCCTTCGTTCGTCGAGCACACCACCGGGCCGCTGACCGGCTGCGGCTTGCCGCCGACGATGACCTTCGTTTCGCCGGACGCGGCAGGAGTGCTGCCGGTTGCGGGCGCGGCGCTGGAGCTCGTGGCCGCGCCGGAGGATGCTGCGCTGGATGACGGCCCAGACGCTTGGTTGTCCTTGGAACACCCCGCCACCCCCGCGACGATGGTCGCCGCACTAACAGCGATCAACAGCTCACGCTTCACCAAGTTCTCCTTTTGTCGGCTCTAACCCGCTCCAACCCGTAAACGCCGGCGGATCTAGTGAGCAGTATGTACGGCCGCGCAACGGCCGTACAGTGCTAGTCCTCGCGCAGAGTATTGATGAACCGGCGTGTCTTATTGCAAAGTGGGCACGAGGCCCAGGCGCGGCGGCACCACGATCAGACAAGTCAAGTAGCAAATGACCGTCCAAAGCTACTGCGGCGCAGTCATCTTCAAGCAATCAGGAGGCGCTGGCCAACACACGCACTACTGGCTCAGTGGCGGAACCCGTACCCGCTGCGGACAGTGCGGCTGTGATGTAAGCGATCACCTTCCGGCTCAGCAGCATCCCGAGATGGCCGACCCCATCGAACGTGATCGTCTCCACCTGCGGGTGGGCGGGTACTGACCGAACGCCGGGCACGATGATGTCGAGTGCGGCTGTCACTGATAGCCACCGCACGCCATCAGGCAATGGTGTGGTGGCGAGCCGGCGCAACAGCGGCGACCCGGCCCTCAGCGCCCTGACGAGCTCGAGAATAGGCAGCATATCTGCCCAAGGTGACCCCCCGAACGGAGAGCCCAGCGTGACCACGGTGTCGACTCGCCCGATTAGGCGAGGGTCCAGGATGGCCTGCGCGATGATAACGCCGCCGAGGCTGTGTCCGACCAGATGCAGCTTGTCTGAACCGGTTCGATTCAACGTACTTTCCACCTCGGCGACTAGCTGAGCAGCCAGCTGCTCCACCGATTTTCCGACCGGTGCATAACTGATCGCGTGGACCGCGAGGCCCCGGGCGCTCAGGGCGTGCGCAACCAACGACCAGCTCGACTTGGCTCCGCCGAAACCGTGCACGAGTAGTACTGGAAGTGTAGCCGCCGCATGCGGTTTCGCGTGCGGCGAAATTGTATTTGCTGGCTCATGGTCGCCGCGGAAGAGGCGTACCGGCGCCGTCGCCGCCACCGACAGCAACAGCGCTGCCTCGTGCGCCTGCACCATCGCGGCACGCGCCATCAGGTGAACCGCCGAGCGGGCGCCGCCGATACCGCGCGGGCGTGTGGTCATGTCCATCCGACTTGGTGAACTCGAGACGTGTGCCGGTTGACGTGATGTCGGCTGAGTTTGCAACATGTTCCACCTTCTTTGGGTAACCCGCACTACATTCACCATGGCTGTCGGCAAGCCAGGAGTCTTCACTGCCAGCCGCAGTTCGCTATGCGGGTCCGCAGGAGCAGCGCGCTACTTGGTAGCCGGAAGGGGGATCAAAGTATCCTGGCGCGCAGTCTGTTTCGCTGCGAGAGATTTGACGTCATTGTTCTTACACTGGCCGCGGTGGTGCTTGCGGGTACCAGATGTTCTGGCCAGCCGGGGAGTGGTCTGGGTGTTAATCGGGTGACACAGCGTCAGGCTTTGAGGCCAACGCAACAGAGGGGCCGTAGCGATGCTCAACGCGCACGAAAGCCAGGCTCATTTCCCGCATGGCTGCGGCGCCAAGATGTGGGACGTTGTAACCTCACACGGGCATCTTGCGCGCGACATCCGGCTCGAATCCGATGCTCGGCGCACCGTGCACTAGCTTGGGCTGACAACATTGGTTGCACCCAGGCGTTATTTGGTTACCGATCCGCGAGCAACGGCTTGCCAAGGCGGTACTGCGGGTTGGCGCTCAGTTGCCGGCGATCACCAGTCGACAGGGCGGCTGACGGCGCGCGCGATCACGAACCTATTACCAGGATGAGCATCAGTACGATGTTCACGAGCGCCGTGTTCTGAAGCGATACCGGGTGATAGGAGCCACAGCAGGGGTCGCGCCGAGCTAGTCGCCACGAGAAGACCAGTCGGTGCCGACGACAATCGATGTTTTGCACGGTTCTGGACCTCCTCGAAACAGCGGGCAGTATGAAACGATCAACGCGACCGTTGTTCTCGCTAGCGCTAAAGCGGTCCTATTAGTCTCGCCCAGCATGCGCGGCAATGCCTCCCTGTCAACGGGAGGATGGCCTACTTGCTAGCCACCATGTGGTGCCTCCGAGTCACCAGGCGCCCGGCCAGCCGGAACGACGATCCGCCGTTAGCGGCACATACATGGGTGGAACTATTTGGTGAGTCTTGCGGAGTACCCGCGGCCACGCCGAACGTGGTTGTCGGTCAAGGTTTCTCGAAAAGGAAGACATATGTGTCGATCATGGCCTCAGAATTGCCGGCCGTCAGTGTGGCCGAAACGGTCGACACCACCAAGCGCGCAATCGTGCCCGCCACGCCATTTATCGTCGCCGAAATTGTGCTGGCGCCGAATCCATTTCGGGCGTTCTCCTCAAGGAGATCGACCTGCGGAACCCGGCCGCAACACCGATCGCGATCTTGCTGAGCATGGCCCTGCTCGCATTTGGGCATCGTTTGCAGCTTGGCGGCAACGACTGCCGCGAACTCC
>NZ_DATJYB010000420.1:0-6710 GCF_035499775.1 Mycobacterium sp.
TGCATCAGCCGCGAAAGCGTCAGCGCGCCAATGGCTCCCGCGACCATCGCGGCCGCTGTCTGGCGGGTACTGAGACCCTCGTCGATCTGCACCCGTGGGGCGATGATCGCCGGTGGGGGCGGGTCGACGGGTTTGGCGCGCGGATCAACCGATGACGTCGCCCCCCATGCCGTGGAAAACAGGACGAGATACCCGGTGATATAGGCGAACACCATCAGACCCAGCACCGGTCCGAATGCGCGGCCCGCCGGGCTGCCCGTGACCTTCGAGAGGTAGATCGATCCCCCTTGCTTGAACAATTCGAACCCGACCGCCGCCATCCACCCGGCCCGCATCGAGCCGACGAGGCTGACCTTCTCGCGAGGCAACCGGGCGATCATCCAGGTGAACAGCAGCCAGGACACCACCATCGACACCACGAACGAGACAAACCGGAATATGGCGTCGAAAACCGGAAAGTCAGGTATTCCACACCATCTCAGCATCGCGGCCATCGGCTCGGCGTGGCTCAGCGCGGAAAGCGCGATGGTCGCCAGCATCACCAGGAAAGTTGCCGACATCACAAAGAAGTCGGAAATCTTGTTGCGCACGAATCCGGGTGACTCGATGCGATGCTCCCACCACATTTCGGTCAACGCCAGCCGCAAATGCGAGATCCAGCCCATGCCCGCCCAGGCCGCGGTGGCCAGGCCGATCACGCCGACCGAGGTGCGCGAATCGATGGCCCGATTCATCACATCGATGATCTGCTGACTTACGTGGCCGGACGCCGAGGAGATGATGTGTTCATAGATCATGTTCCGCCACTTGGGCTGCCGGATCAGCAAGAATCCGATCGCCGAGAAGGTGACCATCAACAACGGGACGAGCGCGAAGATCGTGTAGTAGGTGAGGCCGGCGGCGAAAAAGCTGCCGTTGCGTTCGTCGAAGCGCTCGTAGGCGCGCACCAGATGGTCCAACCACCCGTACCGGGCCCGCAGCCGATCAAAGAATCCCGGCTCGGCCTGCTCGGCCCGCTCGTTCATGGTCAACCTATTCCCGTTGCGGAAGGAAACCTAACCGATCGTAAACCCGCTGAACGGTTTTGCTGGCCACCTCGTGGGCGCGCTGCGCTCCGGCCACGAGCACCGCCTCCAATTCGGCTGGATCGGCGGTCAATTCGTCGACGCGCGACTTGATGGGGCGCACGAATTCCACGACGACCTCAGCGGTGTCCTTCTTCAAATCGCCGTAGCCGCGGCCCGCGTAGCCGTCGACGAGGGTGTCGATATCGGTCCCGGTGAGCGCCGACTGGATGCTCAGCAGGTTCGACACGCCGGGCTTGGCGTCCAGGTCGTACCGGATCTCCCGCTCGCTGTCGGTCACCGCCGAGCGAATCTTCTTGGCGGACAACGCCGGATCGTCAAGCAGGTTGATCAGCCCGGCGTCGGTGCTCGCCGACTTGCTCATCTTCGAGGTCGGATCCTGCAGGTCGTAGATCTTGGCCGTGAGCTTCGAAACGAGCACGTCGGGAACGACGAAAGTGTCTGGGAAACGGCTGTTGAACCGCTGCGCGATGTCGCGCGAGAACTCGAGATGCTGCCGCTGGTCCTCCCCTACCGGGACCAGATCGGTGTCGTAGGCCAGCACGTCGGCGGCCTGCAACACCGGGTAGGTGAACAACCCGACGGTGGCGGAGTCGCTGCCGTGGCGCGTCGACTTGTCCTTGAACTGAGTCATCCGCGACGCCTGGCCGAAGCCGGTGAAGCAGCCCAGCACCCAGGCCAGCTCGCAGTGCGCGGGTACGTGGCTCTGAACGAAAACGGTGCTGCGCCCTGGGTCGATACCCAGCGCCAGGTACTGGGCGGTCGTCATCAGGGTGCTTCGCCGCAATGCCTCGGGATCCTGCGGGATGGTGATGGCGTGCAGGTCGGCCACGCAGAAGAACGCCTCGTAGTCGTCCTGCAGCGGCACCCACTGCATGACGGCGCCCAGGGCGTTGCCGAGGTGAAGCGAATCAGACGTGGGCTGGATGCCGGAAAAGATCCGGCGGGTTACTGTTGCGGTGCTCATGGTGCCTTGATCTTTTCACGCCTCCGGCCGGCCGGGTCCCCAGACCGGGAGGCAGCTTGCGATACCGGCGGTACCGCATTTAATGTCGGCCCTATGCACATTCTCGACTCCTCACTCGTGAGCTCCGCTCACTCGCCGTCGCCTTCGATATGACACATGGTCGTGCGCCGATCCACCTGGGTCCGAAAGACGGGACCGCCGAACCGGTCCTCCTGCTGCACCCATTCCTGCTGTCCCAGGCGGTATGGGAGACCGTGGCCCAGCAACTGGCCGACACCGGCCGGTATGAGGTGTTCGCACCGACAATGGCCGGCCACAACGGTGGCCCGCCCGCCGGCACCTGGTTCCTGTCCTCTGCGGTGCTGGCCGATCACGTCGAGCGCCAGATGGACGAACTGGGCTGGGAGACCGCCCACATCGTCGGCAACTCGCTGGGCGGCTGGGTGGCATTCGAGCTGGAACGACGTGGCCGGGCCCGCAGCGTCACCGGTATCGCCCCGGCCGGTGGTTGGACCCGATGGAGCCCGGTCAAGTTCGAGGTGATCGCCAAGTTCATTCTCGGTGTCCCGATGCTGGTGCTCGCCTGGTTGTTCGGCACGCGCGTGTTGCACCTGCCGTTCAGCCGCCGGTTGGCCACCTATGCGATCAGCGCTTCGCCAGACGGCGTCACCGAGCGCGAACTGAGCGTCATCCTCGATGACGTCGCGCACTGCCCCGCCTACCTGCAGCTATTGGTCAAGGCGACGCTGCTGCACGGCCTGCGGGAACTCACCCAAAACGCCGTCCCGGCGCAGCTGGTGATGTGCGAAAAGGACCGGGTCATCCCGGCGCCCAGGTTCAGCCGCCACTTCACCAACCACCTGCCGCCCGGCCACAGGCTCACCGTGCTCAACGGCGTCGGGCACGTCCCGATGTTCGAGGCTCCGGGACGCATCACCGAGGTGATCACCGACTTCCTCGAAGAGCACATCAAGCCGGCACCCCAGGTGATCAACCCGCCGGCCAGCTAGGAGTGCGCCGCGCCATTAGGAATTCGCCAGCGCCTTCTGCAGGTTGTCGGCGATCGATTCCAGGAAGTCCTCGCTGTTCTGCCACTTCTGCTCCGGCCCGATCAGCAGCGCGAGGTCCTTGGTCATCTTGCCGCCCTCGACCGTGCCGATGACCACGTCTTCCAGCGTCTCGGCGAAGTCGATGACGTCCGGCGTCTTGTCCAGCTTGCCGCGGTGTTGCAGCCCGCGCGTCCAGGCGAAGATCGAGGCGATCGGGTTCGTCGAGGTCGGTTTGCCGGCCTGGTACTGCCGGAAGTGCCGGGTGACGGTGCCGTGGGCGGCTTCAGCCTCGACCGTGCGCCCGTCGGCTGTCATCAGCACCGACGTCATCAACCCCAGTGAGCCGTAGCCCTGAGCGACGGTGTCTGACTGGACGTCGCCGTCGTAGTTCTTGCAGGCCCACACATACCCGCCTTCCCACTTGAGGCAGGCGGCGACCATGTCGTCGATCAGCCGGTGCTCGTAGGTCAGCCCTTCGGCTTCGAACTGCTCCTTGAACTCGTCGTCGAAGATGCGCTGGAACTCGTCTTTGAACATGCCGTCGTAGGCCTTGAGGATGGTGTTCTTGGTCGACAGATACACCGGCCATTTGGCTTGCAAGCCATAGGAGAACGTCGCACGCGCGAAATCGCGGATGGATGCCTTGAAGTTGTACATCCCCATCACGACGCCGCCGTCCTCGGGAATGGACACCATCTCGTGCACGATCGGCTTGCTGCCGTCGGCGGGGGTGAAAGTGATTGAGACACTGCCGGGCCGGTCGACCTTGAAGTTGGTGGCCCGGTACTGGTCGCCAAAGGCGTGCCGGCCGATGACAATCGGCTTGGTCCAGCCCGGAACCAGCCGCGGCACATTCGATATCACGATCGGCTCACGGAAAATCGTGCCGCCCAAGATGTTTCGGATCGTGCCGTTGGGCGACAGCCACATCCTCTTCAGGTTGAATTCCTGAACCCGGGCCTCGTCGGGGGTGATCGTCGCGCACTTGACGCCGACGCCGTGCTTCTTGATCGCATAGGCCGCGTCGATCGTCACCTGATCGTCGGTGCGATCGCGGTGCTCGATGCCCAGGTCGTAGTAGTCCAGTTTGACGTCGAGGTACGGCAGGATGAGCATTTCCTTGATCAGCTTCCAGATGATGCGAGTCATCTCGTCACCGTCGAGTTCGACCACTGTGCCTTTGACTTTGATCTTGGGTTCGTTGGACATCGTCGTCCCAGGCCTTCCAGCCGTTGTCAGCTTGGCGAGCAGTTGCTCCGAACGCCACGTTACTAAAACCCTTCACCGGGCCGTAGGCGCGAGCCGGGCCTGCAGAATTGGCATCGACTCGCTGCCATGCGATAGGCTTCAGGACGGTCATGAGCGCCAGCGTCAAGCCCCGGCTTGCTGGCCGGCAACCCTCCAACCGCGGTGGGGTGCCCCGGGTGATGACCAGGTTGAGTAGCCCAACCCGGCTACGCGGCAAGCGCGGGTCCGCCATAACGGGCCCCCTGAGCTGACAGGGAACGTTTATGTGCATCTCTCTACTCCGATCGTCCCTGCCTGCCGTATGCCCTGTCGCGTGATCACGAGTCACCCATTCCGAGCAGAAAGCACCTCTCATGAGCTCCGATAGCAGCACCGAGACCGATCCGACCGCGCATTGGTCATTCGAAACCAAGCAAATCCACACCGGCCAGCAACCCGACCCGACCACCAACGCCCGGGCGCTGCCGATCTACCAGACCACGTCCTACACTTTCGACAACGTCGCGCACGCCGCGGCGCTGTTCGGCCTCGAGGTGCCGGGCAACATCTACACCCGGATCGGCAACCCCACCACCGACGTCGTCGAGCAGCGCATCGCGGCATTGGAGGGCGGCGTGGCCGCGCTGTTCCTGAGCTCCGGGCAGGCCGCCGAGACATTCTCGATCCTCAACCTGGCCGGCGCGGGCGACCACATCGTGTCCAGCCCACGCCTCTACGGCGGCACTTATAACCTGTTCCACTATTCGCTGGCCAAGCTCGGCATCGAGGTCAGCTTCGTCGACGACCCCGACAATCTGGACTCCTGGCAGGCGGCGGTACAGCCGAACACCAAGGCGTTCTTCGGAGAGACCATCTCCAACCCGCAGATCGACCTGCTGGACACCCCCGGGGTCGCCGAGGTCGCCCACCGCAACGGGATACCGCTGATCGTCGACAACACCATCGCCACGCCGTATCTGATCCAGCCCTTCACCCAGGGCGCCGACATTGTGGTGCACTCGGCCACCAAATACCTGGGCGGCCACGGCTCCGCGATCGCCGGGGTGATCGTCGACGGCGGCACCTTCGATTGGACGCAGGGTCGCTTCCCCGGTTTCACCACACCCGACCCCAGCTACCACGGCGTGGTGTTCGCCGAGCTGGGACCGCCGGCGTTCGCGCTCAAGGCGCGCGTGCAACTGCTGCGCGACCTGGGGTCCGCGGCCTCGCCGTTCAACGCGTTCCTGGTGGCCCAGGGCCTGGAGACGCTGAGTCTGCGCATCGAGCGGCACGTGGCCAACGCGCAGCGCGTCGCCGAGTTCTTGGAGACCCATGACGGCGTGCTGTCGGTCAACTATGCGGGCCTGCCCAGTTCGCCGTGGTACGAACGCGGAAAGCAGCTGGCGCCCAAGGGAACCGGAGCCGTCCTGGCGTTCGAGTTGGCCGGCGGCGCCGAGGCCGGCAAGGCGTTCGTGAACGCCCTGCAACTGCACAGTCACGTCGCCAACATCGGTGACGTGCGGTCGCTGGTGATCCACCCGGCGTCGACCACCCACGCTCAGCTCAGCGCCGCCGAGCAACTGGCAACCGGCGTCACTCCCGGCCTGGTGCGCTTGGCTGTGGGCATCGAAGGTATTGCCGATATCCTGGCCGACCTGGAGCGCGGCTTCGCCGACGCGCGGAAATTCAGTGGCGAGTCGCACTCCGTGGCAGCCGTCTGAGGGTGCCGCGATGACGATCTACGACGTACCTACCCAAACGCTGCCCGCCGAGGGCGAGACCGGTGTGGTCGATATCGGTTCGCTGGCGCTGGAAAGCGGCGTGGTCATCCCCGACGTCTGTGTCGCAGTGCAGCGCTGGGGCGAGTTGTCGCCCGAACGCGATAACGTGGTGGTGGTACTGCACGCGCTCACCGGTGATTCGCACATCACCGGGCCGGCCGGGCCCGGACATCCCACGCCCGGCTGGTGGGACGGGGTGGCCGGCCCGGGGGCGCCGATCGACACCGACCGCTGGTGCGCGATAGCCACCAACGTATTGGGCGGCTGCCGCGGCTCGACCGGGCCCAGCTCGCTTGCTCGCGACGGAAAGCCTTGGGGTTCAAGGTTTCCGCTGATCACGGTGCGCGACCAGGTGGAGGCGGACATCGCCGCGCTGGCCGCGCTGGGTATCACCGAGGTCGCCGCCGTGGTAGGCGGATCGATGGGCGGCGCGCGGGCCTTGGAATGGGTCGTCGGGCATCCCGACCGGGTCCGGTCCGGTTTGCTGCTGGCGGTCGGCGCACGCGCCACCGCCGACCAGATCGGCACCCAGACCACCCAGATCGCGGCCATCAAGGCCGACCCGAACTGGCAAGGCGGCGATTACTACGAGACCGGGCAC
>NZ_DATJYB010000421.1:0-7276 GCF_035499775.1 Mycobacterium sp.
GGTCATCGCGTCGCAAGTCGACCACACCGACGTCGGGCAGTGCCGGCCTGCGCATCGCCACATGCCGGGTCAGCACGTTGCGCGCGGAATGCCCGTCGGCGTCTTCGGCGGCGACTTCACCCGCGTCGATCAGGGCCTCCAACAGGCTGTGATCGCGGGTCAGGTGATGGAGTTGCGACGCGCGATAGAGGTAGGCGCGGCTATCCCCCAGATGGGCGATCAGCGCGCGCGAACCCGCGATGACGGCGGCGACCACCGTGGTGGTGGCTCCCGCGATGCGGGAATCGGTTTTCCCCTTGGCGCGCAGGTCATCTGAGAGTTCAGCGACCGCGCGGCCCAGCTGTTCGGATGCTGCCGCATCGTCGAGCTCGACCGGCTTGAGATGCCGCGCCAGATAGCCCGGCAGCAACTCGACCACCATCTGAGCGGCCAGCGCTCCGTCACTGCTGGAGCCCACGCCGTCGGCTACCAGGAACAGACCCTGCTTGACATCCACGGTCCAGCGGTCCTGGTTGCTGGATCGCTTGCGCCCGATGTCGCTGAGGCCCGCGTAATCGACGGCACCCATGGGATTCACATCGCCCTGCGCAGCGCCGCGGACAGCTCGGCCGCCGACGTGACCGTGATGGCCGGTCGATCGATAAGCGCTTCGTCGATGACCGCCGCCAGCCGATGCGGGATGTTCGGGTCACGCTCGCGAATCGGCACCGGGTCTTTGTCCAGCACCACCCGGATCGGGTCGTCCCGCTTCCCGAAATCGCGTGCGTACTCGCCGGTGAGCATGAAGTACAGCGACGCGGCCATCGACCAGACGTCCACGTCGGGCTTGGCGTACTTGTACTGGATGAGCTGAGGACGCGCCATGAACGGCATCGTGCCGCCGACCGACCCAGTCATCGTCATTCCCGACAGGCCGGCCTGATCGAAAGCCTTGGACAGCCCGAAATCGGCGAGCTTGGCGACCAGATCGCGCCCCCTGCGGGCCAGCAGAATGTTGCCCGGCTTGATGTCACGGTGCACCAGCCCGACCGCGTGCGCGTGGCCCAGCCCCTCGAGGGCTTCGAGCATCATGGGCACCGCACGACCCGGGGGCAGCAGGCCCTCAGTGTCCATCAAGTCGTCGATGCTGCCCGCTGCACAGTATTCACTGGTGAAAAACCATGCCGCCCCGACCCTTCCGGATTCCCGGAAGGACACCACGTTGGGATGGTCGAGCGATTTGATGTTGACGATCTCACGCTCGAACATCGCCCGTGACCGCTCTCTGACCGCCCCCTTGGCCCACAGCATCTTGACCGCCACCAGCTCACCGGAGGCCTGGTGACGCGCCAGATAGACCACGCCCTGGCCGCCGTCTCCGAGCTTCTTGACCAGCTCGTAGCCGGGGATCTCGGGCAACGCGTCTTCCGCCGACGGGGCGAACCGGCGCAGCAGCTCGTCGATCGCCGCACCGCGATCGGCCTGACACCGGGCACACACCGCGTCACCGGAGGTGCCCTGCGGGTCGCCGTTCAGTGGTCCCCCGCACGACGTACACGCCGTCGGCTCCTGCGTCCCCGCCAGTGTCGAGGGCGGCGGTACGGTGATACTCACTTGAATTACTGTGTTGCCCAACCTGACTTGATCACCATCAACCAGATCGCGCTCCGGAAAGGTCAGCCGTGCACCCTCCTCGGGGCTTTGTCCGACTTCGCGGCGGCCGATCTCCTCTTCGTTGACGTAGGTGCCGTTGAGGCTGCCGAAATCGCGCACCCGGATGTCGGGTGGATTGATGTCGAACAAGCAATGATGGCGCGACACAAGCTGTTTGGAGTCGGACTCGTCGATACGCGGATCACAATCGTCGGCCCGCCCCACGATCGCGACCGCGCGCTCCTCGTACCGGTAGCGCACGCCGGTCCCGGGGCCTTCCACCACTGACAACGTCACCACCGGGCCCGAGTCACCCGACCGCTCGCGCCCCTTGCCACCGGCGTCGCGCACATCGTCGGGCCGCTTCGCCGGTCGCCAACCACCAGAGTCGGCAGTGCTCAGCTGGGCGATCGCCTCCGCCTTGGACAGGCCACGCAGCCGCTCCGCACCGTCCAGATGTTGCTCGCAAAACACCGCATATCCAGGGTGGATCGGACCGAAGAGGAGTTCCTCCGGCGCCTGCCAATCGGGCTCATAGTCCGCGAACTGCACCGCACCAACGGGCCAGCGGTCAATGCCGCGCGCAGTACAAACCGCACATCGGGGCCTCGCGACCATCAATTCCCTCCCGCCATCTCGCACCGTTAACAAAGCGTATTCGCTGTCGTCGACAGCGAAACGCAAAGTGCCGTGAACATGCAGGAACGTGGCCGCCGGTCGGGGCACTGGTCGGCGCCGCTAGGCGGTGCGATCCAGCCAGTGTTCCAGCGTTTGCGCCGACGGCAGGCTGATCGCCTCGTTGATCTTGTCGAACAGGTCGGCTCCGCAGCTGACGGTGCGGCCGATGAAATCGGTAAGCGCCTCGACGTGGATGCCGTCGCGCACGGGATAGCTGTTCTCGCCGACCACACCGACCTTGTCGGGCGTCGACGTCTCGCGCACAAACGCCTTGGGCCAATGCGTGTCGCGATTCCAGTCGTTGACCAACTCCATCAACCGGGCACGCTCCGCAGCAGGGTAATTCACGCCGGGACTTACCGAGACCACCAACACATCCCCACGCGAACCACTGATCCGGACGTTCACCTGCAGCGTGCCGTGCTCGGCACCGAACAGCACCAGGAAGTCCTTACCATCACCACCGCGGTAGAACCGCCATCCGCGCGCGTCCAGGCAGCGTTCGATCAACTCCGGACTCAACGATTCAATCTGCACGACTCCTCCAAAGTCTCGACTCTGACCAATACCGGATCAGGGTGAGCTCACCGGCTCAGGAAATTCTCAAGACGGCACCGGGGCAGCAACGGCCAGAATAACGTGGTTTCTTATGTCGCGGACTCACCGATAACCTCGTGGAACAATTTCGACGTCATGGGATTCATCGACAACACGGAAACCATTGAGCCGGTTACTGATTCGCGGTATCTGACCAGCATTCAGGCCGGCTTCGAGCCGTGCAGCGGAA
This sequence comes from Mycobacterium sp., assembly GCF_035499775.1. Lineage (GTDB taxonomy): Bacteria > Actinomycetota > Actinomycetes > Mycobacteriales > Mycobacteriaceae > Mycobacterium. The sequence continues at coordinate 3,098 of NZ_DATJYB010000421.1, forward strand.
GCGTCGGCGCCGGGGTCAGCTGAGCCCCGGCAGTCGCTCACGCCTCTTGCAATGGCACCTTCGACTGGTCCGCGACATCCACTTCATGCCCTTCGTCGGACGACATGGAAGCGGCCTCACCGCGCGCCAGCATCACCGTCGCGACGATCACCGTCACCGTCGCCGCGATCAGCAGAGCCCACTTCGGGCCGTCGGCGTTCAGGGTCTCCTTGAGCACGGTGAGCCCCAACGCGACCGCGACCACAGGCTTTGCCACGGTGATCGTCGGTAGCGAGGCGGTCAGCGAGCCGGCGCGGAACGCGGACTGCTGAAAGATCATCCCGGCCACCCCGGCGAGGATCCAGAAATAGAACTCCCAGGTGTGCAGCAGGTGGCCGCCACCGTGATGGACCACATTGACGATGGCCTTGGTCAGTACCGCGAACACGGCCAGCGCCGACCCGGACACCGCTCCCAGCAGCACCGCCGCGACCGGACGGCCCCGCCATATCCGGGCGCCCAGCACACACAACGCCAGCGCGGGACCCAACACGATGGCCACGATGATCCAGTCCTCCACCGCGCCGCGGTCGTGTTCCTCCTTCGGATGCCCGACCGCAATCACTACCGCCAACGCCGTGGCCAGCACTACCGCCCACATCCACTCGAAGTTGGTGATGCGATGTTTGGTCACCTGCGCATAGATGGGCATGGCGAACAGCAACACCGTCACCTGCAGCGACGTGACCAGCATGACCGAGCCGTGGTCCAGGGCGATAGCCAGGAAGATGTAGCTGGCGACGTCGCCCAGACCACCCAGCCACCACTGACGATTGCGCACCAACATGCTGAACAGCTTCAGGTGGCCGACTTCGCCTTCGGTGATGTGCTGAGCGGACCGTTGCCGGATCACACTTCCGACCGCGGCCGAAAACGCGGCGCACAGGGCAAAAATCGCCGGGATGACTTCCGCCTTCAACATCGGTTGACCTCCTCGCCGACTTCCCGCCCCCGAAACCGCTCCGCACACTCGCTATTAACCGGCAGTTTCTTAGCTGTGACTCTAGTGCGGCCGCGGCCCCCGTGCGCAAAAGAATGCTCAGCAGGGCCGCGCGCCCAAACTTCCTCTGATACCTAACCTCAATGATCGGGGCATCAGCCGCCGCCAGTGCCATAGAACAGCAGATTTGATACCCGACCGTCACATCCCGCACACCAGACGGGCGTGTTTGCCCAGCTCGCCAACCGGTATCCACCTCCGCCAGCGGCGCGTATGGCCGCCGTGACAGCAGGTCAGAGCGGAAATTTGGTATCGGTGAGCTGCTCGGACAGCTCCCATAGCGCGGCGGCGGTGGCTGCCCGCTTAGCCGTCAAGTTGCGCCAGGTCGGCTGGGTGCGGCCATACAGGCCGAACCGCGGTCCCACGAAGGTGTTGCCGGGCAGATCCTCAGCCACCGCGTACAACGTTTGCCGGGCGCCGAAGTCGGCATCGGTGGACACCAGCCGGTCGGCGGCCAGTACCACCGCGTCGCCGAACTTGCGGCCGGAGTTGCCCTGCAGGTTCGTGTGCGACCAGCCCGGGTGGGCGGCCAGCGCCCGCACCGGAGAGCCCGCGGCATCCAGGCGTCGCTGCAGCTCGCTGGTGAACAGCAGGTTGGCCAGCTTGGACTGGCCGTAGGCCAGCCACGCCGAATACCGCCGCGACTGCCAGTTCAGATCTTTGAGGCTGATGTAGCCGATGTTGTGCAGCAGCGAGGACACCGTCACCACCCGCCCGGTGAGCTTGGGCAGCAGCAGGTTGGTCAGCGCGAAATGACCGAGGTGATTGGTGCCGATGTGCCGCTCGAACCCGTCGACGGTTCGCGCGTGGTTGACGGCCATGATGCCGGCGTTGTTGACCAGGACGTCGACCTCGGCCACGTCATCGGCGAAGCTCCGCACCGAGGACAGATCCTGCAGGTCGAGGTCGCGCACCTCGACGTCCCCGGTCATCCGCGCGGCGGCGGCCGCACCTTTTCCGGTGTCACGCACCGCGAGGATGACGTGGGCGCCGACCCGCGCCAACTCGCGGGCGGTCAGCTCACCCAGCCCGGCGTTGGCACCGGTGACGACGGCGGTGCGTCCGGCGAACGACGGCAAGTCTGCCGCGGTCCAATCAGGCATGGCAGCCACCCTAACGCGAGGTTTCGACAACGGCTCTGACGGGGATTAGTCGTATGAGTTAACACACGTGCTGTTCCCGGCGTGACACCGACATCGTGGCGGGTATCGTGCTGGGATGGCGCGCGGCATCCCACCTGGACGCCCCAGTCACCTCCCGAGGAGGACTCAATTGGGCCGCGATGTACCCGCCGATCGTCACCGCGACGACTCCCATCTGCCAGCCGGTGACCGCGGATGTATGTAGGCGTCATCTTCAATCCGCACGCACGCAAGAACCAGGGTGCTCCCGGACGCAGCCGAGAACTGCGCAACATCATCGGCAAGTGGGGCGAGGTGCATGAAACCCATTCCGCCGGTGATCTGCGTGAGGTCCTGGGCGACCTGTGCACCCGCGCCACCCATTTGGTGAGCGACGGCGGCGACGGGTCGCTCAACTGGTTGATCAACGAAACCCAACACTGCATCAGCGATCCGGACGCATGGCCGACATTCGTACCCAGCATGGGTGGCAGTGTCAACGCTGTCGGACGCAAGGCGGGAGTAGGCGGGCGACCCAGAGACGTCCTGCGCGCCCTGGCGGCGGCCGCCGAGACGGATCAGCCCCCGCCCGAAGTCTTCCTGGACACCCTGACACTCGACGGCGAAACCGCCGACGGCGCGCAGTTCCATCGGCTCTGCTTCGGGCTGGCCGCCGGGGGTGTCGGCAACCGCTTCTACGACAAGTACTACGACAACCACACGCATGGCCGGGCGGACGTCGTCAAAGTGATCGGCCGCACCTTCCGCGACTACATCCGCGGCAAGTTCGTCCACACGGAAACGCCCAACTATGCAACCAGTCTGTTCACTCCGACGCAGGCCCGCGTCGTCATCGACGGCCAGGAGATCCCGACGCGGACACACCGGATCCTGCACGCCGGCGCGATCGACCTCCATATCGGTGCCGGATTCCGCCTCTTCCCGAAAGCGGAGAAACCCGGCGCGCTGCATTTCCAAGCCGGGAACCTCAGGCCCTCGCTGATCGTCATAAAGTTTCCCGCGGCGCTGCGCAGCGGCAAGCTGAGCGGCGGCCAGGTGACCGACGTCAACGGCGAGGAGATGATCATCGAGGCCGAGGATGAGTCGCTCTCGCCGATCATCGATGGCGAGCGCTTCGTCGACATCGTCAAGCTTGTGGCCAGCGCCGGGCCGCGCATCCGGGTGGCCCAGGTGGGTGGGCTATCGCCAGGTGGAGTCACACCGCAACGCGCACAATCGGACTAACCGTTAAGGATCAAGACCCACTCGGGGCCGAGTGGAGCAGGTATCCCCCTATCACGAGCGTGATTATGGTCAGCCCCAATGCCAGCGTCGGCCATATCCACATGACCTTGCGGCGCAGGCGAAGAGTCCGCTTTGGTCGCTGAACGGCAGTACGGTCTGCGCTCCGTACGTCGTCTGCGGTGGTGACGCCGTTTGCCGAGGTGACGGCGCTGTCGTTGTCGTCGTCGGCGGTGTCGTTGTTTCCTGCCGTGAGCGTCCCGCGCATGCGCTCAGGCCAGTGGCGGCCACGGTGATCACGATGACCGCGTTTCTGCCACCGCTGCCCAGCACGGCGTCCTGCCTCGCCACGATCAGGAATGCTAGTGATTCGCGCCACCCCGCACAGTCGATCCTCCAAGCCGCCCCTGCCGTGCGTGGGGCGCCAACCTGCCGGTCTGCTGACAAAGCAGTCGAAATATTGATGCTGCAGCGCTGGCGTCAGTATGTCAGTATGTCCGTAGATTTTTGATGCCCTGCCGTACTGCGGCGACGGGGTGGCGTGGGCGATGGGGGGCCATGCGCCGCGCTCCAAGTGCCTCGGATAGCGGTTGCTACAGCGCTGGGTTCCGGCAGGGTATCGAGCATGAATGCCGCGGACTTCTTGTTTGCGGATTGAGTTTGGGGGTGAGTACAACAATGGCTGCGATGTGTGGTTTTCGGGTCACCGCGGGCGACCGTTCATTGAGTACTGAAACGCGGAGATGCGTATCTCAGTATCGGCGTACTGATCGGCTT
>NZ_DATJYB010000422.1:0-5352 GCF_035499775.1 Mycobacterium sp.
GGGAATAACCTTGCCTTCGGCTGCCAGTTCGTTGTGCACCAGCATCGATGAGTGGATTGTGTTTAAGGTCACCGTAATCCGATGAAACGCTGATCGTTCGCTTCTCGTGAGCATGAGCATGACCGTAACAACATATTCCCCATCAGCGAACCAGGCGGCGAGCCACGGACGCGGTGCCCCGCACATCGCCGGCACCGCGGTGGCATTCCCAACGCACCGCTACAACCAGGATGAGGTGGCACGCGAGCTCACGCAGGTCACCGGGCCGGAGTTCATGCGCTTCGCGCGAACGACTGGCGTCGACTATCGCAGTCTCGCATTACCGCTGTCGCGTTACCCGAATATCACCGGCTTCACCGAAGCGAACGACGCATACATCGAGGTAGCCGAGGACCTCGGGCAGCAGGCAGTGCTGTCCGCACTCGCCGCGGCCAACATCGAACCTGACGAAGTGGACGCCATCGTGACCGTCTCGAGCACCGGCATCGCGGTGCCCACCATCGACGCAAGGCTGATCTCTCGAATCGGTCTGCGGCCCGACGTCAAACGTATTCCGCTGTTCGGGCTCGGCTGCGTGGCGGGCGCAGCGGGGATGGCACGCGTGCACGACTACCTGCGCGGCTACCCAGGGCACGTCGCCGTGCTGCTGTCAGTCGAGCTGTGCTCGCTGACGTTGCAGCACGACGACACTTCGATTCCGGCTTTGATCGGCGTGTGCTTGTTCGGCGACGGCGCAGCAGCAGTGGTCGTCACTGGCGCCGATCGGATTCCGCCCAGCCCCAACGCTTATCGCGGTCCGCGCGTCCTGGCGACTCGCAGCCGGGTACTGCCGGAGACCGTCGACGTGATGGGTTGGAACGTCGGGTCGAGCGGATTCCAGCTCGTGATGACCCGTGACGTCCCGAAAATGGCCGACGACCACCTGGGTGGCGAGGTTGACCGCTTCCTTGCCGACCACGGTTTGTCCGTCAAGGACATTTCTGCATGGATCTGTCATCCCGGTGGTCCGAAAGTGTTGGACTCGATCGAGAATGCGATAGGTCTGCCGCCCGAGGTGCTGGCGCACAGCCGAAACTCCATGCGGGAGAACGGCAACATTTCGTCCGCGTCGGTGCTTGACGTTCTGCGCCGCACCCTCGCCGAGCCGATACCCGAGGGATCCTTCGGCGTGATGATGGCGATGGGACCGGGCTTCAGTTTCGAGCTGCTACTGCTGAGCTGGTGAGGGGACTGCCCATGTACTACTACCTGTTCATGCTCGCCATCGGCGCCGAACGCGTGGTCGAGCTCGTGGTCGCCCAGCGGAATGCCGCGTGGTCACTTGCTCATGGCGGCAAAGAGTTCGGCCGCGACCACTACCCGGCGATGGTCAGCATGCATACGCTGCTCTTGGTCGCATGCGTCGTCGAAGTCTGGTCACTGCACCGGCCCTTCATCCCTTGGCTGGGATGGCCGATGGTCGGTGTCGTGGTGCTCAGCACCGTTGTCCGCTGGCGGTGCGTCAGAGTGCTTGGCAAACATTGGAACCCACGGCTCATCGTGATCCCGGGCGCGCCGCTGGTGCGAGACGGACTCTACCGGTGGGTACGTCACCCCAACTACACCGCGGTCGCGGCGGAGGTGGCGGCGCTCCCCCTGGTTCATTCGGCATGGCTGACGGCAATCGTGTTCAGCATTGCGAATGCCCTAGTGCTCAACGTGCGGATCCGGGCCGAGAACGCGGCTTTGGGCTACGCCTAGCGCGCGCGGAAAGATAATCGCCCTGCGCGTTGGCCGTTGGTGCCACCATCCGATGCTGAGGCTGTCCCTGCCAATAACACGATCACTTGGGCCAGGCTACGGATCCGTTTGCGGGAATTGGCCATACGTGCGGGGCGCTGCAAAAGGTTGGAGGCGTCGGCCGAGTCGCGAGACTGGGTCTCGCTACCGCACGAAACAACCCATCAAGAAGGAGCTTCCACGCAAATGAGCACCATCCACTTCCACCAGACAACCACATTGACACCCGACCAGTTCATCGCCGGGCTCACCGACTTCGGGCCGGGGCGCCAGGAGATCTTTTCCAAGAGCGCCGACGCCTACCTCGAGGTGCATTACCAGGGCGCGTACCACGCTGATGTCACCGAAGGCTCCGGCGGCGTCTGGGAACGGCTGGTATACGACTGGTCTGACCCCGGCTACGTCAAGCTGACGACCGTCGACTCCAACGTGTTTGGCGGCGCCTCGGGTTATGCCTACACCCTGCGGCGGCTGCTCAACGGAACCACCGATGTCGACGTCGTCATCGTTCGCGAAGGAAAGAATCTGCGCGGACGGATTCTGTCGGCGTTGCTGGGAACCGTCGCCAAGCCCGTGCTGCGTAAGGCATTCGTCAAGAGCGTCAAGGCAATCGAGGCCCGCCGTACCGGGTTGGCCGCATAGCGCGAGCAGACGTAAAAGCACCCAACACAACGTTGTTTTGGGTGCTTTTACGTCTGCTCGTCAAGTGAAGCGGATGTCGCTTACGTCGATGGACACCATCAGTTCGTCGGGAATGATGCTGCCGTCGGCAGCACAGCGATAGGCCCGGCGCTTGGTCGGCAGCTTGATTCCGTCGGCCTCGACGATGTCGTAGACGTATTGGATCGCCGAGAATCCGCCGGCGACGTCCACCCGGTAGTCGTGGCGGCGCACGAGAAAGTCGTTGTCGAAGTAGAACTCCTGCAACGTGCTGTGGCTGGCGATGTGGTCGGGGAACTGCACCTGCAGTCCATACCATCGTTCGCCGCCGTCGTCGACCGGATCGATTTCGGTGACGACCATCCCGGGCATCGCCATGAAGAACGGGGTGGTCAAATACGTCCACAGCGCGTAGCCGTTGAAGTACGCGCGCTGCAACGGATTCCACGGAGTGCTCAACTCATGACCATTGAATGACTCTCGCGGGTTGCTTTGTTCGGCGACGACGCGGCCGTCCAGCTTTTCGATGGCGATGCGGTCGCGGGTGAAGTCCGTCTTCTGGTCCGCGGCGCCGAACGGCCGCACGGAAGCCCATTCACGGTGCAGCGCAACGCTCATCCGTCGTGGGGTGGGATCTTGCGGTTGGCCTTTGATCTCCCACAGCTTGCCGCCGCTGACGATGGTCGCGTCGATGGTGTCGAACTGGCGCCAGCGGTCGAGTCCGCCGTGCGCGGCGAGTACCGCGTCCAGCAGGCCGGCCATCACCGCATTCCGTCCGTGCCCTGCTGGCCCTGAATGTCGAGCACCACGCGGAATCTGGCCTTGCCGTCCATCATTCGCGCGTAGGCCGCGGGTGCGTCTTCGAAGGGCAGCACCTCGTTCATGGGTGCGACTCCGTGCGCGGCGCTGAACTGAAGGTTGGCCTCGTTTTCGACGGGGGTGCCGGTGAGGCTGCCGATTATCGAGCGGCCGCCGAAGATCAGATCGGAAGTGCTCACCTGAATCGGGTCGGGGGCAGCGCCGACGACGATCAACTGACCGTGCGGCGCGAGCCCGGCCAGCAGCGGTGACATGGATGCACCGCTGGTCGCGGTGGCGACGATCGCCGCGGCCCCGCCGAGTTCTTGCAGCGCCGTGCCGGGATGGACGGTCGCGCTGTCGATGTAGTGGTGCGCGCCCAGTTTCTCTGCCAGGAAACCCTTTTCGGTGCCTCTTGCGATTGCCGCGACACGGTAGCCCAACTTGTTGGCGTACTGCACCCCGAGATGCCCCAGCCCCCCGATACCTTGGATCGCCACCAGCGTGTCGGGGGCCGCATGCAACTTCAGCAGCGGGTTGTAGGTGGTGACGCCGGCGCACAACAACGGCGCCGCAACAACGGAATCCAGGCCGTCGGGGATGCGGACCAGCCCGCTGGCTCGGGCGTACATCACCTCGGCGTACCCGCCGTCGACCGTCGTACCGGTCTGAGGCTGGTTCTCGCAGTTCACGAAGTCCCCGTGCCGGCACCAGACGCAGACGCCGCAGTGACCGCCGAGAAAGCCGACGCCTACGCGGTCTCCGACGTTCCACTCGGTAACCCCCGCGCCGACCGCGTCGATGACGCCGACCGCCTCGTGCCCGGGCACCACGGGCTGCTGCGGGTCGGGACGTAGGCCCTCGGCGGCGAGAAAGTCGCTGTGACAGACACCGCAGGTCTCTACGCGTACCCGCACCTGACCGGGTGGCGGCTCGACCAACTCGCGCTCCACCAGCGCAAACTGCCGCTGCCCGGTGACCTCGAAAGCGCGGTATGTCGACATGTCAAGCCTTTCCCAGTCCGGTTACACAAGCCCCACGACAACAATGAGCCCCCAGTCGGCTCGGCGAGTAGTCCCATCTGAGAGTGGTATTGCCAGGGACACCCGTACCCGCACGCATCGGCAGCTTCAGCCGTCAGCGGCGTCCGAACTCCCCTGACGTGGTTGTGCAGATTCGAGCCAGCGTCTGGTCGACGGTGCAACCGCGAACGCGACGGTGACCGCCGCCAACACCACCGTCACCACCGCCAACTCAAAGGGAAGAGGCAACGCGTTGTGAACGGGCCGGGAGCGAGTGTTCAGGTCGGTGACGATGGAGAAAATGCTGTAGGTGATGACGACGCCGCAGCCGATGACGATGAGTATCCGGCCGGCCGTCATGCGCATCGCGATCACTGCCGCGCCCGGCAGCAGCAAAGCCGCCGCTAACCAACCCACACCGACGGTCCACCATTCCCAGGCGCCCGTCGGCGGGTAGACCACCAGCCGCTCGATGGGTAGTAGTCGAAGCTGTTGGTATCCGGCCGGACCTTGTCCAAAGCCCTGATGGCGAACCCAAGCCAGGAAATGCCTCCCGCAGCCGCCAGCATGATGGCGGCCCTGCGGCCACAGTGGAGCCCGCGAGCAGGCCGAAACGCCGCGGCGACTGCGCGCCATCGCCCGGATTCGTCATCGCGCTCCTCCGAAGGCCCCGCCTGGTGCGTCAGTTTATGCGCTGTCCGGAGGGCTCAACAGCTTCCCACTTCCGCTACCATCAGTAGCGTAATAAGGTGGGTGGGTGACGACGACAGCCGCAGACGGCAGGCATGTGCGCACGTGTCCACTGTGTGAGGCGATGTGCGGTCTGGAGATTCAGGTCGACGCCGGGAAGGTCACCAGCATCCGCGGCAACCGCGACGACGTGTGGAGCCGTGGGCACCTGTGCCCGAAGGGCGTGTCGCTGGCCGCGTTGCACGATGACCCGGACCGCATCCGCCGGCCGCTGATCAAAGTCGACGGGCAGTGGCAAGAGGTCAGCTGGGACGCGGCGTTTCGCCGCTGCACCGAGCTGCTGACCCCGGTGATCCGCAAGTACGGGATCGGCGCGGTCACCGCCTACACCGGAAACCCACTG
>NZ_DATJYB010000423.1:0-38412 GCF_035499775.1 Mycobacterium sp.
GCCACCATCAGACCCGTGGCGATCGCGAGCGCGGCGAAGCCGGGCGCGGCGGGTCGCCACCATCAGACCCGTGGCGATCGCGAGCGCGGCGAAGCCGGGCGCGGCGGGTCGCCACCATCAGACCCGTGGCGATCGCGAGCGCGGCGAAGCCGGGCGCGGCGGGTCGCCACCATCAGACCCTGCCTTACATGACCTTCTGGAACGTCTTGGTTTCGACGCGGCGGGTCATCCGCCAGCCCTCGGGGGTGCGCACGAACTCGTCGTCGTACCACAGGCCGCAGAATAGAATCTGTCCCTTGTCTCCGCCCAGCACCATCGGGTTGAAGCAGATCACCCGCGAGGACGCGGCGTCCCCGTCGATGCGGACCGAGAAGTTGCCGAGCATGTGCGCGTAGATCGGGAAGTTCGGCAGCACCTCCGACAGCCACTTCTTCACCTCGGGATACCGGCCCTCGATCCCGCCGAGGGCGGTGTAGTCGATGTAGGCATCCGGGGTGAACACCTTGTCCAGGTCGTCGAATCGACGCTGGTCAATGGCGGTGGAGTAGTCCACCAGCAGCTGCTGGATCTCCAGGCGGTCGGAAATCTCTTCCAGGCTCAACATGCTTCGATTCAAACATCGCCGGTCCGGCCCAAAACAGGCGTCCCGGGGCCGCGGAAGTTAAACTCTGCGCCCATGCGAAAGCTCGCAGCCGCAGCGCTGCTCGCCGTAATCGCCGTCGGTGCGGGTAACACCGCGATCTCGAAGGCGGACACCGCCATGCAGCCGGTGGGCTCGGTGCCGATCCCCGACGGCCCGGCTCAGACCTGGATCGTGGCCGACCTCGACAGCGGTCAGGTGCTGGCCGGCCGCGACCAGAACATCGCCCACCCGCCCGCGAGCACGATCAAGGTGCTGTTGTCGCTGGTGGTGCTCGACGAGCTGGACCTGAACTCCACCGTCGTCGCCGATGTCGCGGACACCGACGTCGAATGCAACTGCGTCGGCATCAAGCCGGGCCGCACCTACACCGCGCGCCAGCTGCTCGACGGCCTGCTGCTGGTTTCGGGCAACGACGCCGCCAACACGCTGGCACAGATGCTCGGCGGCCAGGACGCCGCCGTCGCCAAGATGAACTCCAAGGCCGCCGCCCTGGGGGCGGTGACCACCCACGCGACCAGCCCGTCCGGCCTGGACGGCCCCGACGGCTCGGGGTGGACGACGGCGCACGACTTGGCCGTCATCTTCCGGGCCGCGATGGCCAACCCGATGTTCGCGCACATCACCGCCGAACCGTCGGCGATGTTCCCCGGCGATCACGGTGACCAGCCCATCGAGAACCAGGATGAGCTGCTGCAGCGCTACCCCGGCGCGATCGGCGGCAAGACCGGGTACACCAGCGCCGCGCGCAAGACGTTCGTCGGCGGGGCCGCCCGCGGTGGCCGCCGGCTGGTGATCGCCATGATGTACGGACTGATCCAGCCCGGCGGACCGACGTATTGGGACCAGGCCGCGAACCTGTTCAACTGGGGCTTCGCGCTCAACCCCCAGTCCAGCATCGGCTCGCTTTAGCTTGCGTTAGGTCAACGACCGGGGCCCGACGGGGCTGTGGTCGGTATCGCGGGGGTGTCTGTGCTGGGGACCGTTCCCGGGTCCGGCAGTTTCACCGCCGGAGGCACCTCTCCGATCCGGCTGGCCACGGTGGGGATCCTGAACACCGCCGCCTTCTGGCCGCACTCGTTGCTTTGCACGGTGGCGGTCAGTTCGCCGGCGAAGTCGCCCCCGGACTTCGGTCGCAGCGACAGCACCTGCGTCGTGGTCTGGGTACGGGCCACGCCGTTTCCCCCGACGCAGGCGAACTCGACGGTCTCCGGGTCAGACAGCCATTGGCCTTCGGCGAAGCGCATGATGACGCCTTGTTCGGTTTTCGCCCGCGCGTGACCGAGGTCGTCGAGCAGCATGCCGACCGCGTTGCATGCCGTCGGCGTGCAGGACGAGCGGAAGGCCCACAAGGTGTTCACATCCGGCGGTTGCGGATCGGGAACATAGTTGAACGTCTGTTTTGACCGTTGCACCTGCAGGCGGTAACTACCGTCGAGCGGAACGGGCGCGGCCGGCGCGGTGGTCTGCGGCGCGATGGCGGCCGGCGGTGTCGTCGACGGGCTCCCTGCCCGGGTGGAGGTCGCCTGGGTGCCACGCCAGATCGCGACGCCGGCCGCCAGCACTCCTACGACCAGCAGAGCCGCCACAATCGTCAGCACCGTCCTGAGCGACCGGCGCCTACGCGGCGGGGCGGCGTCAGCAGGCGTCGCCGCGATCTTGCTTCCCTGGGAAAAGTCGTCCAGGTGCCGCGCCAGCTCCCTGGCCGCCGAGTGCGGCCCCTTGCCGCGCCGGTTCGGTATGCCGCCACTGGATGCGTACTCGGTGTCGGTGATGTCCTCACGGTCGAGCCAGGCGTAAGCGGGATAGTCGAACACCGTCGCCGCCAGGAGAGCCTCGGGACTGCGGTCACCCTGGGAAATGCCGGCCGCGTCGTTGGCCGCGTCGGCGAACTCGAGGCTGCTGGCGAAGCGGTCGGCGGGATTGGCGGCAAGTGCTCTGGAGAACACGCCGTCGAGGCGGGCCAGCTCCGGGCGCTGGTCGCTGAGTCTGGGCGCCGCGCCGTCGCCGGCCGGGTCGGGCGCGGCAGCCGGATCGCCGTGCCTGACCGGCGGCGCGCCGGTCAGCAGATGAAATGCGGTGGCCGCCAACGCGTACTGGTCGGCGCTGCCTTGAATACCGGGGTTATCGGGAGTGTCGGGACCCGTCAACTGTTCGGGCGCGGCGTAGGCGATCGGGCCGGACGGGACGTCGGTTCCGGTGGCAGCACCGAGCTGTGGGGCTATCCCGAAGTCAGACAGCAGAATCCGTTGTTCGCCCTCGTCTCGGCTGGTCAGCAGGATGTTGGCGGGTTTGACATCGCGATGCAGCAACCCGCGCTGATGGGCGTAGTCGAGAGCTTCGGCCACGGCGGTGATGATCGCGAGCACCTCGCCGGCCGGCGATACCGCCGGAAAGCGCTCCGCCATGAGCTGCGCGGCGTTGACCCCCTCGATGTAATCCATCGCCAGCCACAGCTGTCCGTCGGATTCGCCGCGGTCGTGCACCGCAACGATGTGCTGGTGATAGAGGGTCGTGGCGATCGGGGTCTCAGCCTGGAAACGCCGGCGGAATTCGCTGTCCGACGACAACGCCGGCGAGAGAACTTTCAGTGCCACCCAGTGCACCGATTGCGGATCTTGGGCAAGGTAAACCTCACCCGTCACACCCGAACCCAGCCTTCGCGCGACCGTGTAACCGGCCAGAGTCGCGCCGCTGGCCAACGCCATTTCGAGATCCTATCCGCGATGCGCAGGCCGCGCTCGTCCAGCGCCTGCCAAGCGCCTGTTAGTCGGGCCGAAACGTCTTGCCGCGCAGGATCACCAGATCGGGATGGTTGAGCACCCCGGGACCTCCGCGCGGATCCGCCGAGTAGCACACCAGGTCGGCCGACGCCCCGTGTTCCAGACCGGGCCGGCCCAGCCAGCGACGGGCATCCCAGCACGCCGCACCTAACGCCTCGGTCTGGGTCATCCCGATGTGCTTGAGCGCCTCGATCTCGTCGGCGATCCGCCCGTGCGCGATCATGCTGCCGGCGTCGGTGCCGGCGTATACGGGCACACCGGCATCCCGCGCCGCGGCGATCCGCTCGTAGCCGCGCGCATACAGGTCGCGCATGTGCGCCGCGTAGGTCGGGTAGCGCACCGCAGAGTCGGCGATGCCCGGGAAGTTTTCGAGGTTGATCAGCGTGGGGACCAGTGCGGTGCCGTGCTCGAGCATCAGCGCGACGGTGTCGTCGGTCAGGCCGGTGCCGTGCTCGATGCAATCGATGCCGGCCTTGATCAGTCCCGGCAGCGCGTCCTCGCTGAAGACGTGCGCGGTGACCCGTGCGCCGTGGGCGTGTGCGGCGTCGATCGCCGCTTTGAGCACGTCGTCGGACCACAGCGGGGCGAGGTCGCCCACCTGGCGGTCGATCCAGTCGCCGACCAGCTTGATCCAGCCGTCTCCGCGGCGGGCCTCGACGGCGACCGCAGCCGGCAGCTGCGATTCGTCTTCCAGCTCGACGCCGATGCCGGCGATGTAGCGCTTCGGCCTGGCCAGGTGTTTGCCGGCCCGGATGATGCGGGGCAGGTCTTCGTGGTCGTCGAGGCTGCGGGTGTCGCTCGGTGTACCGCAGTCACGCAGCAGCAGTGCGCCGACGTCACGTTCGGTCTCGGCCTGTTCGATCGCCGCGTCGAGTTCGACACCGCCGCCCGCACCGAGCCCGACGTGACAGTGCGCGTCCACCAGGCCTGGCAGGATCCAGCCTCCATCAAAGACGGTGTCGGCGTCGGCAACCCGCTCCGTGCTGATGTGGCCGTCGATGACCCACAGTTCGATCGCTGTTTCGTCCGGGAGCCCCAAACCTCGCACGTGCAGGCGCACGGCGCGGCTACTTTCCGCCTGGTTTGCCTGGGAACTTCAGCTTGGACAGGTCGAAGTCGGCCAGGCCCGGCGGCAGCTCGTTGAGACCTTCGGGCATCTGCGACAGATCGGGGAACCCGGCCGGCATGCCCGGCATACCCGCCCCGAACGGACTCCGCGTTTTCGGCGGCGTGGGACCGCGCGCCCCCTTCTTGCCCTTCTTGCCTTTGGCGCCGCCCTTGCTCTTGCGCGTCGCCGACTTACGACCCAGACCGGGGATGCCCATGCCCCCGAGCATCGACGACATCATCTTGCGGGCTTCGAAGAAGCGGTCCACCAGCTGGTTGACCTCCGACACCGTCACCCCCGAGCCGTTGGCGATACGCAACCGCCGCGACGCGTTGATGATCTTGGGGTCGGCCCGCTCTTGCGGCGTCATCCCGCGGATGATGGCCTGGATCCGGTCGAGCTCACGGTCGTCGAAATCGGCCAGCGCCTCCTTCATCTGGCCGCCGCCGGGCAGCATGCCCAGCAAGTTGCCGATCGGGCCCATCTTGCGCACGGCCTGCATCTGCTCGAGGAAATCCTCCAGGGTCAGCTCGCCGGCACCGATCTTGAGGGCGGCCTCCTCGGCCTGCTGGGCGTCGAAGACCTGCTCGGCCTGCTCGATCAGGCTCAGCACGTCGCCCATGCCCAGGATGCGGCCGGCCATCCGGTCCGGGTGGAAGACGTCGAAGTCGGCCAGCTTCTCCCCGGTGGAAGCGAAAAGGATTGGGACACCGGTCACTTCGCGGACCGACAGCGCGGCGCCACCGCGGGCGTCACCGTCGAGTTTGGTCAGCACCACACCGGTGAAGCCGACGCCGTCGCCGAACGCCCGGGCGGTGGTGACGGCGTCCTGGCCGATCATGGCGTCCAGGACGAACAGCACCTCGTCGGGGTCGATGGCCGCCCGGATGTCGGCGGCCTGGGCCATCAACTCCTCGTCGATGCCCAGCCGTCCGGCGGTGTCGACGATGACGACGTCGAAGTGCTTGGCCCGGGCCTCGGCAAGCCCGGCGGCCGCGACGGCGACGGGGTCGCCGGGGCCGGATTCGGGCGAGGCGCCGGGGTGCGGCGCGAACACCGGCACGCCGGCGCGCTCTCCGACGACCTGCAGCTGGTTGACGGCCGCCGGCCGCTGCAGGTCGCAGGCCACCAGAAGCGGGGTGTGCCCTTGGCCGCGCAGCCAGGCAGCCAATTTGCCGGCCAGCGTGGTCTTACCGGAGCCCTGCAGACCGGCCAGCATCACCACGGTGGGCGGCGTCTTGGCGAACGCCAGCTGGCGGGTCTGGCCGCCGAGGATGCCGATCAGCTCCTCGTTGACGATCTTGACGACCTGTTGCGCCGGGTTGAGTGCACCGGACACCTCGGCGCCGCGGGCGCGTTCTTTGATCCGGTAGACGAATGCGCGCACCACCGGCAGCGAAACGTCGGCTTCAAGCAGTGCAAGCCGGATTTCGCGGGCGGTGGCATCGATATCGGCGTCGGTCAGACGACCTTTGCCGCGCAGCCCCTGCAGGGCACCGGTCAACCGGTCGGACAGCGATTCAAACACGTCCGCAAGCCTAGTGGTTCTGCGGTGTGGCGCGAGCGTGCAGCTAGCTTCACACTCGACGCCGAGTGTGCGACTAACTTCACACTCGCCTGCTTGAACAGGCCGGAAAGCCTTGACGGCCGGTCGTCGGCAACGAAAGGTCGGGCTCATGCTCGAGGTGATCGACAAGGGGTCCTGCACGGACGCGCATCCGGTCCCGCTGCTGTTCGTGCACGGCGGCTGGCACGGCGCGTGGTGCTGGGACGACCACTTCCTGGACTTCTTCGCGAACGCCCGCTACCGCGCCGTCGCGCTGAGCCTGCGTGGCCACGGCACCAGCCCCACAGCCAAGCCGTTGCGGTCGGTGTCCATCGCCGACTACATCGACGACCTACGGTCGGTGGCTGACGACCTGGGTGGCTCGCCGGTGCTGATCGGCCATTCCCTGGGCGGCTTCGTGATCCAGCGCTACCTGGAACAGCACAGCGCCCCGGCCGCGGTGTTGGTGGGCTCCGTGCCGCCGCAGGGCGTGCTGACCCTGGCATTACGGGTGTGGCGCCGCCGACCGTCGATGACGATGAAGGCCTGGGCCGACCCCACGTTGCTGAAATTCCTCGCCACCCCCGCTCACCCGCGAGTACCTGTTCTCCGCCGACACACCCGAGGCCATCGTCGAGTCCTGCATGCGACGCGCCGGAGCCGAGAGCATTCGTGCCGCGATGGCCGATCCGATGGTCCGCCGCGTCAAAACCCGGCGGGTGAACACCCCGGTCCTGGTCCTCGGCGCCGTACGCGACGGATTCGTCAGCCCGGGCGAGGTGCGCGCCACGGCCCGCGCCTACGGGACGGAGCCGGAATTCTTCGACATGGGGCACAACATGATGCTCGAACCCGGCTGGGCCGACGTGGCCGCACGAATCCACGCCTGGCTGCAGACACGCGGCCTGACGAGCTAACTCCACGTTGCCGCTGCGCCGAAAAGCGTTGTCGTGCTACATTTCACAGCCGCAGCCGAACCGGGCTGGCCGCGTCGAGTAAGCAAATACGGGGGGACTGTGTCGGTGCAACCGGTCGGCTGTGGGCCGGCGCGCGCCGAAGGCAGCGGGCCGTTGCGGGGCTGGCAGCGCCGCGCCCTGGTGAAGTACCTGGCCGGCCAGTCGCGCGACTTCCTCGCCGTGGCCACCCCGGGATCCGGCAAGACCACCTTCGCGCTGCGGGTGGCGGCCGAACTGCTCAGGCACCGCGCCGTCGAACAGATCACCGTCGTGGTGCCCACCGAACACCTCAAGATCCAGTGGGCGCAGGCCGCCGCGTCCCAGGGCCTGGCCTTGGACCCGAGATTCTCCAACGCCAACGCCCAGACCTCGCCGCAGTACCACGGCGTGATGGTCACGTACGCCCAGGTCGCGTCACACCCGACGCTGCACCGGGTGCGCACCGAGCAGCGCAAGACCCTGGTCGTGTTCGACGAGATCCACCATGGCGGTGACACCAAGACCTGGGGCGACGCCATCCGCGAAGCCTTCAGCGACGCCAGCCGCCGACTTGCCTTGACGGGCACGCCATTTCGCAGCGATGACAGCCCCATCCCGTTCGTCAGCTACGAACCAGGCCCCGACGGGGCGCTGCGGTCGCAGTCCGACCACACCTACGGCTACGCCGAAGCCCTGGCCGACGGAGTGGTCCGGCCGGTGGTCTTCCTCGCCTACTCCGGCCAGGCGCGCTGGCGGGACAGCGCGGGCGAAGAGCACACGGCGCGACTGGGCGAGCCGCTGTCCGCCGAGCAGACCGCACGGGCGTGGCGCACCGCGCTCGACCCGGCCGGCGAATGGATGCCCGCGGTGATCGCGGCGGCTGATCAACGGCTGAGTCAACTTCGCACCCACGTCCCCGATGCCGGGGGCATGATCATCGCCTCCGACCAGACCGCGGCCCGCGCATACGCCCGCCTGCTGACGACGATCACCGGACAAGCTCCGACGGTGGTGCTGTCTGACGACCCCGGATCCTCTTCGCGCATCAGCGAATTCACGGACAGCACCAGTCGCTGGCTGGTCGCGGTGCGGATGGTCTCTGAAGGCGTCGACGTGCCGCGGCTGTCGGTCGGGATCTACGCCACCAGCGCGTCGACGCCGTTGTACTTCGCACAGGCCATCGGCCGGTTCGTGCGGTCTCGCCGCCCGGGTGAAACCGCGAGCATCTTCGTGCCGTCGGTGCCCAACCTGCTGCAGCTGGCCAGCGAGTTGGAGGCGCAGCGCAACCACGTGCTGGGCGAACCACACCGGCCGCAAGACGATCCCCTCCTCGACGATCCGGCCGTCACGACCCAAACGGAGAAGACCGACCCCGAAAAGGGCTTCATCTCGTTGGGCGCCGACGCCGAACTGGATCAGGTCATCTTCGACGGGTCCTCGTTCGGCACCGCCGCACCCGCCGGAAGCGACGAGGAAGCCGACTACCTCGGTATCCCGGGGCTGCTCGACGCGGAGCAGATGCGCGCCCTGCTGCACCGCCGCCAAGACGAGCAGCTGCGTAAACGCGCCCAGAAGCAACAGGGCGCTCCGGCGGTGCTGACCACCCATGGCCAACTGCGCGAGCTGCGCCGCGAGCTCAACGCGCTCGTGTCGGTAGCCCATCACCGCACCGGCAAACCACACGGTTGGATCCACAGCGAACTGCGCCGCCGCTGTGGCGGGCCGCCGATCGCCGCGGCCACCAGCGAACAGCTCAAGGCGCGCATCGACGCCGTTCGCCGGCTCAACTCCGAGCGGCCTTAGCCAGTCACCGCCGCGTTCAACACGGCCAGCAGGTGTTTGTCCACCATGTCCTGCATGTTTTCGCCGTCGGCCAGCCCGTATAGAGACTCCCCGGGCAGCACCACACAGAACACGTCGGAAGCCGTCGATCCAAAGGTGTTCACCTTCGCCCAGACGATGTCTGCTCGCGCGCGCTCCAGCGCCCGGGTCAGCAGCGCGAGCAGGCCCGGCCGGTCTGCGGCGCGGATTTCGACGATCGGCTGGCCCGGCGTGGCGGTGTCGAACCACAGGATGCGGGGCGGGGCGGTGACACGTGTCACCGGCACCCCCACCTGCACCTCCCCGAACCGGCCGGACGCCCCCGCGGCGGCCTCGCTGTCCCGTTTCTCCAACATGCCCAGCACGTCGATGTCGCCGGCCAGGGCACCGACGAACTGCAACCGCAGCAGGTCGGCCGCGGCCGGGGAACCGAAGTGCGGGGACACCACGAACTCGGTGATCGCAACGCCGTCATAGACGTTCACCGACGCCGAATGCACTCCCAGCGAGTTCAGCGCCAGCACGGCGGCGGCCCTCGACACCAGCCCGCGCTGGTCCGGGGCGACCATCACCACGTGGTACATGCGCTCGCTGTCCCCGGGCTTGACCTCCACATGCACGCCGTGGTCAGCCGCGAGTGAAAGATAGTGGGGCGCAGCCGGATCGGCCTTCGGCAGGGTCTCCCCTGCCATCACCAACCGGCACCGGCGCACCAGGTTCTCGACCAGGGACGCCTTCCAGTCGCTCCATACCCCGGGGCCGGTGGCCTTCGAGTCCGCCTCGGCCAGCGCGTGCAGCAGCTCGAGCAGAACCGCGTCACCGCCCAGCGCCTCGGATACGTACTCGATGGTTTGCGGATCGTTGAGGTCACTTCGAGTGGCCACCACCGGCAGCAGCAGGTGGTAGCGGACCATGTTCGAGAGCGTCTGAATGTCCTGGGGCGCCATCCCCATCCGCTCCCCGATCTGGATGGCCAGCTCGGCGCCCAGCACGCTATGGTCCGCGCCCCGGCCCTTGCCGATATCGTGCAGCAGCGCGCCGAGCGCAAGTAGGTCCGGCCGCGACACCTGGGTGGCCAACGGCGCCGCGTTGAGGGTGGCCTCGACCAGATGACGGTCCACGGTCCATTTGTGGGCAACATCGCGCGGCGGAAGGTCGCGGATCGCGCCCCATTCCGGCAACAGCCGGCCCCACAGCCCGGTGCGGTCGAGCGCTTCGATGGTCGCGACGGCGGTGGGCCCGGAGCTGAGCACCACCAGAAAGTCGTCCAAAGCCTGGTGCGGCCAGGGCGCTTCCAACTCGGCGGCGCTGGCGGCGAGGTGACTCAGCGTAGCGGCGGCGATCGGCACTCCGGTCGAGGCCGACGCCGCAGCCACCCGGAGAATCAGACCGGGATCGCTTTCCGGACGGGCGTCGCGGGCAAGCACGATTTCCCCGACGTATTCGACGACGCCGTCGGCCAACGGGCGGCGTTTCGGACGCCGCACCAGGGCCGACACGCCGCGCCGCGGCAATGCGTTGACCGCGGTCCGCAGTCCGGTCTCCGCCTCGTAGCTGATGGTGCGGGCGGCATGGGACAGCACGCGTGACAGGTCAAATCTGTCACCGAAATGCAGGGCGGCGCTGATGTCGTCGGCGAATTGGGCCAGCAGTATGTCGCCGCCGCGCCCGGATACCCGGTGCAGCTCGGTGCGCACATTGAGCAGCGTCAGGTAGGCATCGTCCAGCGCACCCGCCGGCGTGTCCGGATTGTTCACACCGCGGCGGTCGATCAGCTGAGCGACCGCCAGCGCGTCCAGCAACTGCACGTCGCGCAGGCCGCCGCGCCCCAGTTTCAGGTCGGGCTCGGCGCGGTGCGCGATCCGGAAGCAGCGCTGCCAGCGGGCCTCCGTCATCTCCACGAGTTCGTCCATTCGGGAGCGGATACCGCTGCGCCACTGCCGGCGCACCCCGGAGATCATCTCCGTCGACAACTGCTCGTCGCCGGCGATGTGGCGGGCTTCCAGCATGCCCAGCGCGGCCGTCATGTCGGCATTGGCGGTGGCCAGCGCCTCGCTGACGGTTCGCACGCTGTGGTCGAGCCGAATGTTGGCGTCCCACAGCGGGTACCACAGCTTGTCGGCGACCTCACCCAACACCTTGGCGGGCTTGCCGTCGTGCACCAGGATCAGGTCCAGGTCCGAGTACGGCAGCAGCTCCCGGCGGCCCAGCCCACCGACTCCGACGATCGAGAAGCCGCTGGCAGCGGTGATCCCGATCTCGGCCGCCTTGGCCGTCAGCCAGGACTCGTGTAGCTCCAGCAACGCCTGCCGCAGCTCGGCCGCATCCAGATCATGGTGCCCGTCCGAGAGCAGATCCCGTCGCGCAGCAGCCAAATCGCTTGCCGCGCAAGCACTTCCTGTTACCGTCGGCCTCCAATCGAGATGCGCGGGCCGGGAATCCCCGGCCCGCGCCCGTCCACCCAGATTAGATCAGGGGTGGCCGGCTTCAGCCATTTCGGTCAGAGCGCGTCCGTTCCTCGTTCGCCGGTGCGCACCCGCACAATCGTCTCGACCGGGCTGACCCACACCTTGCCGTCACCGATCTTGCCGGTGCGCGCCGAGCGAACGATGCTGTCGACGACCTTGTCGACGATCGAATCGTCGACAACGACCTCGATGCGAACCTTCGGCACGAAGTCGACCGAGTACTCGGCACCTCGGTAAACCTCGGTGTGGCCCTTCTGCCGCCCATAGCCCTGGATCTCGCTGACCGTCATCCCCAAGACACCGGCGTCTTCCAGGCTGGTCTTGACGTCGTCAAGGGTAAACGGCTTAACGATCGCGGTGATCAGCTTCATGCGTGCTCTGCCTCCACTTTCTCGGCGGCCACCGTTTCCCCCAGCCCGTTGGAGCTGTCGGGCAGGCTGGCTCTGGGAAGAACCGAACCGCTCGCGATTGCGAAATCGTACCCGCTCTCAGCGTGTTCGGCCTCGTCGATGCCCGTCGATTCGCCCTCGTCGCTGAGCCGTAGCCCGATCGTGTACTTCAGGATCAAAGCCAGGATCAGGGTGACCGTGCCAGAGTAGACCAGAACACTGGACGCACCGATCGCTTGGCGTACCAGCTGGTCGACACCGCCGCCGTAGAACAGGCCCTTCGACGTGCCCGTGCCCTGGCTGATGGCGACACTCGCCGGCGCCGCAACCAGACCCACCATCAGGGTGCCCGCGATACCGCCGACCAGGTGAACCCCGACCACGTCGAGCGAGTCGTCGAAACCGAACCTGAACTTCAGCCCGACCGCCAGCGCACACAGCACGCCGGCCACCACGCCGACCGCCAGGGCGCCCCACACGTCGACCGACGAACAGGACGGTGTGATGGCAACCAGTCCGGCGACGATGCCCGACGCCGCTCCCAGCGTCGTCGCGTGCCCGTCGCGGATGCGCTCGGTGACCAGCCAGGCGAGCATGGCCGCCGCCGTCGCGATGGTGGTGGTCATGAATGTCGACCCGGCGGCACCGTTTGCGGTGAGCGCCGATCCGGCGTTGAAGCCATACCAGCCGAACCACAGCAATCCGGCACCGAGCATCACGAACGGCAGGTTGTGCGGACGGAACAGCGTCGTCGGCCAGCCCTTGCGTTTGCCCAGCACGATCGCCAGCATCAAGCCGGCCACACCGGCATTGATATGGACCGCAGTTCCGCCGGCGAAGTCGATCGCGTGCAGCTTGTTGTTGATCCAGCCGCCGTGCTCGGCCGAGTACTTGTCAGCGGCGAAGACCCAGTGCGCGATCGGGAAGTAGACCAGGGTCGCCCACAGCCCGGAGAAGACCACCCAGGCGCTGAACTTCAGCCGGTCGGCCACCGCGCCCGAGATAAGCGCGACGGTGATGATCGCGAACATCAACTGGAACGCCACGAACACGGTGGCCGGCAAGGTGTCCGGCTGGGCACCCACCAACGCGATGTCCGTCGCGGGCGTAGGCGGTGACGTGGTCGCATCCGCGGCGACCGAGTTGCCGCCGATGAGGTGCTTGAGGCCGAAGAACTGCAGCGGGTTGCCCGCCCAGTTGCCCATGTCGTTGCCGAATGCCATCGAATAGCCGTAGAGCACCCACAGCACCGTGACGACACCCATCGCACTGATGCTCATCATGATCATGTTGAGAACGCTTCTGGCGCGCACCATGCCGCCGTAGAAGAACGCCAGACCCGGCGTCATCAACAGCACCAGCGCGGAACTCGCCAACATCCAAGCGGTATCGCCCGCGTTGGGCGCGCCCATTAACGGGTAGCTCACTCGCAATCACCTCCGGTCGGCCCTGAAAGGCCGTCAGACACCTGCCTGATGACCTGATCCAGAACCTTGCGCAATGGTTGTTTCGGCAATACAGCCACCATGTTTCGTAGGTATTAACGTCGGCCCTGGAGGTGTCTGGAGGGGTGAAGACTTCAGCCCAGCAGCGCATCTACGAAGGCCGCGGGCTCAAACGGCGCCAGATCGTCGGGCCCTTCACCGAGCCCGACCAGCTTCACCGGCACCCCAAGCTCTTGCTGGACGCGGAAAACGATGCCGCCCTTGGCCGTTCCGTCCAGCTTGGTCAGCACCGCGCCGGTGATCTCGACGACGTCGGCGAATACCCGGGCCTGCGCCAGCCCGTTCTGGCCGATGGTGGCGTCGAGCACCAGCAAAACCTCATCAACAGCCGCGCGGCGGCTCACTACCCGCTTGACCTTGCCGAGTTCGTCCATCAATCCCACCTTGGTGTGCAACCGCCCGGCGGTGTCGATGACTACGACGTCGGCTCCCGCCGCGACGCCCTTGTCCACGGCGTCGAACGCCACCGATGCCGGGTCAGCGCCTTCGGCGCCGGTCACTACCTCCGCGCCCACCCTCGACGCCCAGGTCTTGAGCTGGTCTGCCGCCGCGGCCCGGAAGGTGTCGGCCGCGCCCAGCACGACGCGGCGGCCGTCGGCCACCAGCACCCGCGCCAACTTGCCGACCGTGGTGGTTTTTCCGGTGCCGTTCACCCCGACGACCAGCAGCACCGAGGGATGGTCGGCATGTGGCAGTGCCCGTATCGAGCGGTCCATGCCGGGTTGCAGCTCGTTGATCAGCACGTCGCGCAGCACGGCGCGGGCGTCGGCTTCGGTACGCACATTGCTGCTGGCCAACCGGCTGCGCAGCTGCGACACCACGGATTCGGTGGCCACCGGGCCCAGATCGGCGACCAGCAGGGTGTCTTCGACGTCCTGCCAAGACTCCTCGTCCAGATCGCCGCCGCCGATCAGGCCCAGCATGCTGCGGCCGAGGGCGTTCTGCGATTTGGCGAGGCGTCCGCGCAGGCGTTCCAACCGCCCTTCGGGCGGCGCGATGGCCTCAATCTCGGCAGCCTCTGGGGCCTCTGGGGGGGCCGGGGGGGCCGGGGCCTCTGGGGGGGCCGCTACCGGTGGCGCTGCGGCGACCGGTGGTGTGACGATCTTGGGTTCGGGCTCAAATTCGGGAAGCGGTACCTCGGAGATAGTGCGCTTCGGCGCGTCGCGCGGAATGGTCGCGTCGTCGCCGACGGCGGGCAGCCCGGTGGTGTCGATCCGGTCGAGCTCAACAGGTGGGGCCGTCTGGCTGAAGGTGATGCCCGAGGACGCCTTGTAGCCGCCGGAGCGGTCGATCGATTCAGGTTGTGGCTGGCTCGACAGGCTGATCCGGCGCCGACGGTAGCGCACCAGGCCCAGGACCAGCGCGGCGATGATGAGCAGGGCGGCGACGACCGCGATGGCGATCCACAGACCTTGCGACACGCTGACAATCCTTCCAGCCGTGGGTCACCTGACGCTCAGGGGGCTGAGAGCAGTCAATAGCCCGCATTGGGTGTCCCTGGACGTTGAGTGTGATTCCTGGGCGGCAAAATCGATCCACCGCCCTACATGCACGCGCAAAGCCCTGAGTACACAGCCAACGCCGTCGATGACACACTCGCGTGCCGCGCCTAACTAATTAGAGGTCGACGCCAACTGATCTACCTGCTGACCGCGCATCCGCTGCGAGATCACCGCGGTGATGCCGTCGCCCTGCATGGTCACGCCATAGAGCGCGTCGGCCACTTCCATCGTCGGCTTCTGGTGGGTGATGATGAGTAGCTGCGATTGCATGCGCAGCTGCTCGAACAAGCCCAGCAGCCGGCGCAGGTTTATGTCGTCGAGGGCGGCCTCCACCTCGTCCATGATGTAGAACGGCGACGGGCGGGCCCGGAAGATGGCCACCAGCATCGCAACCGCGGTCAGCGCCTTCTCCCCGCCCGACAGCAAAGACAGCCGGGTGACCTTCTTGCCCGGCGGCCGCGCCTCCACCTCGATACCGGTGGTGAGCATGTCATCCGGGTCGGTCAACCGCAGCCGGCCCTCCCCGCCGGGGAACAGCGAGGCGAACACGCCCTGGAATTCGCGCTCCACGTCGGTGAAGGCGTCGCTGAACACCTGCAGGATGCGGGCGTCGACATCGGCCACCACGTCGAGGAGATCCTTGCGTGCGGCCTTGACATCTTCGAGTTGGGTGGACAGGAAGTTGTAGCGCTCCTCCAGTGCAGCAAATTCCTCCAGGGCGAGCGGATTGACCCTGCCCAGCTCGGCCAGCTCGCGCTCGGCGCGTTTGGCCCGCCGCTCCTGGGTGGGCCGGTCGAACGGCATCGGGGCCGGGGCGACCACCTGCTCGCCACGCTCCCGCGCCTGCTCGAATTCGGCCATCTCGAGTTCGCTCGGCGGCAGCGCGGCCTGCGGACCGTACTCGGCGATCAGGTCGTCCGG
Organism: Mycobacterium sp.; assembly: GCF_035499775.1. Classification (GTDB taxonomy): domain Bacteria; phylum Actinomycetota; class Actinomycetes; order Mycobacteriales; family Mycobacteriaceae; genus Mycobacterium. The sequence goes on from NZ_DATJYB010000423.1 coordinate 15,619, forward strand.
CGCCATCCCGAACTGTTCCAGCACCATTTGCTCGAGCTGCTCGATTCGCAGTGCCGCCTGGGCGTTGGCCACCTCGTCGCGGTGCAGCGAATCGGTGAGCTTGGCCAGCCGGGCGTTCAAGGTGTTCACCTCGCCGCGGACCGCCACCAGCGCCTCCGACCGTTGCCGACGTTCTGCGGTGAGCGCGTCGCGCATCACCGACGCCGCCTCGACCACCTGGTTCAACCGCGACGCAAGCAGCCGCCCGGCGTCGGCCACCGCCGCGGCCACTGCGGCCGCGTGCAGCCGGGCGGCGTGCGCCTGCTGGGCCCGCAACCGCGCCTCACGTTCGGCGGCGGCCGCGCGGCGCAGCGAATCCGCCCGTCCGCGTACCGCGTTGGCGCGTTCCTCGGCCGTCCGCACCGCCAGCCGGGCCTCGACTTCGACACCACGGGCGCTTTCGGCGGTGGCGGCGATCTGTTGCCGGTCGACCGGTTCGGTCTCGTGAACTTGCTGGATGGCTTCGGCGTTGCGCAGCCGTGTCTCGAGTTGGACGGCCTCGTCGAGGGTCTGAGCGCGCCCGGCCTCCAACTCCTCGCGCTGCCGCAGCAACCTGCTGCATTCCTCGTCGGCCGCGCGCGCGTCCTGACCGAGCCGGCCCAGCTGCTCATACATCGCCGAGATCGTGGTGTCCGACTCGTTGAGCGCGGCCAATGCCTGGTCGGCGGAGTTCTGCCGAGCGGTCTGCTCCGCCAGAGCGCCGGACAATGCCGCGGTCAGCTGAGCCACCCGCACCTCGGCGCTGACCAGCTCGCCGCCGGCCTTATCGATCTCCGAGGTGACTTCCAGCGTGGACAGCTTGCGGTCCGAACCGCCGCTCACCCAGCCGGCGCCCACCAGATCGCCGTCGACCGTGGCCACGCGCAGTCGCGGGCGAACCGCCACCAGATCCAGCGCTTCGGCCAGGTCACCGACCACCGCGACAGCGGAAAGCATGGCGACCATCGCGCCGCGCAGCCGCGGCGGCGCCTCGATCAAGTCCAACGCCCACAACGCGCCGCCGGGCAGTTCGCCGGCCCGAGGTTCCTCCGGGACCGGCCAGTCGCCCAACACCAGCGCCGCGCGGCCCGCGTCGGCTTCCTTGAGCGCGGCGACCGCGAGTCGGGCCGCGCCCAGGCTGTCGGCGGCCAGGGCGTCGGCCGCCGATCCGAGCACCGCGGCCAGCGCCGCCTCATAGCCGGGCCGCACCTTCACCAACTTGGCAATCGGCCCGAAAAGCCCGGCGCCGCTGTGGTTCGCAGCGAGCCACGCCGCACCGTCCTTGCGCTCCAGCCCGACCGACAACGCGTCGATGCGGGCCCGCAGCGAGGCCACCTCACGTTCGGCGGCCCGCTCGGCGGCTTGCAATTCGGCGACGCGCTCGTCAGCCGACCGCAGCGCGGCCACGGTGCGCTCGTGGTGCTCGTCGAGGCCGGCTTCGCCCTGGTCGAGTTCGCCGACCCGGCCCTGCACGGTCTCGAATTCCGCCAGGGTCTGCTGTGCGCGGGCGGCCGCCTCCTCGATGCGCTGGGACAATTGCGCGACGCTGTCGTCGATCGATTCGACGCGTGCCCGCATGGTCTCGGCCTGGCCGGCCAGCCGCGCCAGCCCCTCACGCCGGTCCGCCTCGGCTCGCACCGCCGCCAGATGGGCCCGATCCGCCTCGGCGGCGCGGGCCTCGCGGTCGGCCAAGTCCGCCCGGGCGGCGTCCAGCCGGGTGCGCGCCCCGGCCAGCTCCGCCAGCAGGCGCTGCTCGGCGACCTCAACCTGGTGGGCCTCGGCCTCGAGTGCGTCCGGGTCGGTGTCGCTGCTCGTCACCGGCTCGACATCGAGGTGCTGCGCGCGTTCGCTGGCGATGCGCACGGTCGCGCCCACCCGTTCGGCCAGGGCGGACAGCCCGAACCAGGTGTGTTGCACGGACTCGGCCCGTCCCGAGAGCTCGGAAAGCACGCCCTCATGTGCGGCCAGCTCTTGAGACGCCACCGTCAGCCGGGCGGCGACCTCGTCGTGCTCGCGGCGCATCGCCTCCTCGGCCTCGAAGATCGCGTCCCGCTCGGCCTGCCGGCTGACCAGGTCATCGGCGGCCAGCCGCAGCCGCGCGTCGCGCAGATCGGCCTGGATGGTCTGGGCGCGGCGCGCCACTTCGGCCTGCCGGCCCAGCGGTTTGAGCTGGCGTCGCAGTTCGGTGGTCAGGTCGCCGAGCCGGGCCAGGTTCGCCGACATCGCATCGAGTTTGCGGAGCGCCTTTTCCTTGCGCTTGCGGTGCTTGAGCACGCCGGCGGCTTCTTCGATGAACGCCCGACGGTCCTCGGGCCGCGACTGCAGGATTTCTTCGAGCTTGCCCTGCCCGACGATCACGTGCATCTCGCGGCCGATGCCGGAGTCGCTCAGTAGCTCCTGAACATCCATCAAACGGCAACTGCTGCCGTTGATTTCGTATTCACTGGCACCGTCGCGAAACATCCGCCGCGTGATGGAGACCTCGGAGTACTCGATGGGCAGCGCGTTGTCGGAGTTGTCGATGGTGACCGTGACCTCGGCGCGGCCCAGCGGCGCGCGCGACGAGGTGCCCGCGAAGATGACGTCCTCCATCTTCCCGCCCCGCAGCGTCTTTGCTCCCTGCTCCCCCATCACCCACGCCAGGGCGTCAACCACGTTGGATTTGCCCGAGCCGTTGGGGCCGACGACGGCGGTAATGCCCGGCTCGAAGCGCAGAGTCGTCGGCGATGCGAAGGATTTGAAACCCTTCAGCGTCAGACTCTTGAGGTACACGACCCGCCAGACTACCGCTCGATTGCCCGCCTCCCCGTCACGGCGCTTGCGTGCCGTGCATCATCGCCGGACTGCAGCTAGCGCTCCACGAAGCCGCTGAACCGCTCCTGTGGCTGCGACCAATCGGCGACCACCTCGTCGACGTGACCGGGGGTGGCGCCGCCTTGCAGCAGCTGCAGCAGTTTCTCGCCGGATTCGCGCGACCCCTGGGCGATCACCAGCACCCGGCCATCCGCCTGGTTGGCGGCGTAACCGGTGAGACCCAGCTCCAACGCCCGGCACCGGGTCCACCAGCGGAAACCGACGCCCTGGACCCACCCGCGCACCCACGCGGTGAGCCGAACGTCAGGATCCGACATCGTTGACCTCGAAGGTGACGGTGGTTCCCGATTTCAGCGTGCGCCCCACCGTGCAGACCAGGTCAATGGCCCGATTCACGACCACCACCAGCCGGTCCTTTTCGTCCGTGGACAACCTCGTTAGGTCGAGTTCGAGGCTTTCCTGCAGCAGCGGGTAGCGCTCCTGGTCACGGTCGGGCGGACCGGACACCCGCACCACCGCCCGGTAGTCCTGGCCGAGCCGATGGGCCAACGGCTGGTCGCTGGACATCCCGCTGCACGCGGCCAGTGCGATCTTCAGCAGCTCGCCAGGAGTGAACACGCCCTCGACGTCCTCGGAGCCGACGAATACCTGCGCGCCTCGGGAGCTATGACCCGTATAGCGGCGCGTTCCGGTGCGTTCGACCCACAGTTCCGTCATAGGTCCTTTTTTACCGGTTCGGCTCATCGCCGGGGCCGCGGCTGACACCTCGGGCAATAGAACGACGAGCGGTTCATGAACTTCTCGCGGCGCATCACCGCGCCACACCGCCGGCAGGGTTCGCCTTCGCGGCCGTAGGCATCCAGCGACCGGTCGAAGTAACCCGACTCGCCGTTGACGTTGACATACAGCGAATCAAACGACGTCCCGCCCTTGGCCAGCGCCTCGCGCATCACCTCGTCGGCCGCATCGAGGACGGCGGCCAACTGCCGGCGGCTCAGGGTGGCGGCGACCCGCGCGCCGTGCACCTTCGCCCGCCACAGCGCTTCATCGGCATAGATGTTGCCGATCCCCGACACCACCTGCTGATCGAGAAGCTGTCGCTTGAGCTCGGAATGCTTGCGCCGCAACACTTTTATCACCGCGTCGGCATCGAACCGGGGGTCCAGCGGATCCCGCGCCAGGTGCGCGACCGGCGCCGGCACCAGGCTGCCGTCCACCGTCACCAGGTCTGCGAGCAGCCAGCCGCCGAAGGTCCGTTGGTCGGCGAAGCTCAGCACGGTTCCGTCGTCGAGCAGCGCGGAGATCCGGACGTGATCGGCGCGCGGGACGGTTCCCAGCAACATCTGCCCGCTCATCCCGAGGTGCACCACCAGCGCGGTGTCAGCATCCAGCAGCAGCCACAGGTACTTGCCGCGCCGATCGGTTCCGTCGATCCGCGCACCCAGCAACCGGGCCGTGAGGTCGGCCGGCCCGGCCTCGTGGCGGCGCACCGCGCGAGGATGGTGCACTCGCACCGCGGTGATCGTCTTGCCCACCACGTGGGCCTCGAGGCCGCGCCGGACCACCTCGACTTCAGGCAGTTCGGGCATTCAGTGATGATCGCAAGCGCGGCGGAGCCGGGCGCAGCGGGTCATCACCATCGAGTCAGTGATGATCGCAAGCGCGGCGGAGCCGGGCGCAGCGGGTCATCACCATCGACTTAAACGGAGGTTTTCCCCGCGGGGTCGCGCACGTCCAGCGCTTCCAGCGCGGTCCAGGCCGCTGACGCCGCTTTTTGCTCGGCTTCCTTCTTGGAGCGGCCCAGACCCGACCCGTATTCGGTCTCCATCACGACGACCACCGCGGTGAATTCCTTGTCGTGGTCCGGGCCGGTCGAGGTGACGACGTAGGACGGCGCGCCCAGGCTGCGTGCCGCGGTCAGCTCCTGCAAGCTGGTCTTCCAGTCCAGCCCGGCGCCCAGCGTGGGCGCCGCGTCCAGCAGCGCTCCGAACAAGCGCAGGATCACCTCGCGGGCCACCTCGATGCCGTGATGCAGGTAGATGGCGCCCAGCAGCGATTCCATCCCGTCGGCCAGGATGCTGGACTTGTCGGCTCCGCCGGTGTTCGCCTCGCCGCGCCCCAACAGGATGTGGACGCCGAGGCCGCCGTCGGTCAAGTTTCGCGCGACGTCGGCCAGCGCCTGGGTGTTGACCACGCTGGCCCGCAGCTTGGCGAGGTCCCCTTCGGAACGGTCGGGATGACGATGGAACAGCTCGTCGGTGATGGTCAGGCCCAGTACGGCGTCGCCGAGGAACTCCAGCCGCTCGTTGGTCGGGAGCCCGCCGTGCTCGTAGGCATAGCTGCGGTGGGTCAACGCCAGCAAGACCAGCTCTTCAGGCAGTTCGACGCCGAGCGCGTCGAGCAGAACTTGTCGGGACCGGGTCACCGCTCAGTCCGCCTGGTCTCGGGCCCCTCCGCGTCGAGCAGTCCCGCCAACTTGGCCCACCGCGGGTCGATGCGGTCATGGTGATGGCCAGGCTCGGTGGCCAGCGCAACACCGCATTCCGGACATAGTCCAGGGCAGTCCGGCCGGCATACCGGCGAGAACGGAAGTTCCAGCCCGACGGCGTCGATGACGGACTGCTCGAGGTCGACCGTGTCGCCGACGACGCGACCCACTTCGTCTTCGTCGGTGGTCGCCTCGGTGGCGCTGTTCGGATACGCGAAGAGTTCGGTCAACGCCACCTGTACGCGTCCCTGCAGACTGCCCAGGCAACGGGCGCACTCTCCGACAGTCGGGGCGGCCACCGTCCCGGTCACCAACACGCCCTCGGACACTGACTCCACACGCAAATCCAGTTCCAGCGGCGCACCCCGCTCGATCGCGATCATCTCCAGCCCGATGCGCGCCGGGCTTGGGATGGTTTCGCGCAGGGTGAAGATCCCTCCCGGACGCCTGCCCAGTCGCGTGATGTCGACCACCATCGGCGAGGTGGGATGCCGCTGCGCTGTGGTGCTGTGCTGGCGCGCCATAGGAGAAATCCTACGGCGCTCGCCGCGGAGCGCTAGGGCCCCTTCATGGTCTTGGGGTGTCGGCCAACGCGGCGAACAGCCCCCAGTCAGGCCCGGTAACGCGGTTAACGTGTCGCGTAGTCGTGGGTACCGGCCGCCGTGCGGAGCTGGTGGCGACCGCGGCTGACGGAACGGATCGTGCCGTTGAGGAACTCCTCGAACTCGGCAAGCTTGTTGTCTACGTAGATGTCGCATTCACCGCGCAGCCTGTCCGCTTCGGCGTGCGCCGTGTCGATGAGGCGGGTGGATTCCGCGTTGGCAGACTGCACCACCTCGTTCTGCGACACCAGTCGCTGCTGCTCCTTGATGCCCTCTTGCACGGCCTTCTCGTAGGAGATGTTGCCGTTTTCGATCAACCGGTCGGCTTCGGCTTTGGCGCGGCTGACGCCGGCCTCGTAGTCGCGTTTGGCCGCGGTCGCCAGCCGAATCGCCTCCTCACGAGCCTCACCGACCATCCGCTCGCTGTGCTGGCGGGCCTCGGCCACCATGCGGTCGGCCTGGGATTTCGCGTCGGAGAGGATCCGGTCCGCCTCCGCACGCGCGTGGTTGACCATCGACTCCGACTCGGTGGTCGCCGTGGACACCATGGAGTCGGCGTGTGACTTCGCGTCATGGAGCATCGAATCGCGCGCGTCGAGCACATCCTGGGCGTCGTCCAGCTCGGCGGGGATCGCATCCTTGATGTCGTCGATCAGCTCGAGGACATCACCGCGGGGCACCACGCACCCCGCCGTCATCGGCACGCCACGGGCTTCTTCGACAATGGCGCTCAATTCATCGAGCGCTTCAAAGACTCGGTACACGGCGATACCCTCCTGGCGTTTTGCAAAGATCCTGTTGTTACCAGTGTGCCTGGTGTTACGTCTGTGACTGTGGTGGCGAGGCCGGTGTGTCGGACCTTTTCATTTTTCCCCAGGCACGCAGGCAGACTTCCATCCACTTCTACCCACTTAGCACCGCTACAGGGTATCCCCGGGCATCGCAGCACGTCCCGGTGGCCGCGACATTCCCGCGGCACTCATGGGCCATTCATGGCCTGCTGCGGGCCACGGTATGCTGACGCGGTGAACGGGCGCTCGAACAACAAAAGTGATGAAAACCCAACCGCCCCCACGCTGTACATCTTCCCGCATGCAGGTGGAACCGCGACATTTTATGTCCCGTTTTCGCGAGAGTTTTCCTCCGACCTGAAGCGCATCGCTGTCCAGTATCCCGGACAGCGCGACGGGTACGGCCTGCCGCCGCTGGCCAGCATTCCCGCCCTGGCCGACGAAATCTTCGCGATGATGAAGCCAACGGCCCGGATTGAGGATCCGGTCGTTTTCTTTGGTCACAGCATGGGCGGGCTGCTCGCTTTCGAAGTAGCGTTGAGATTCCAATCGGCGGGACATCGACTCGTCGCCCTCTTCTTGTCGGCCTGTTCCGCCCCGGGCCATATCCGATACAAGCAAATCCAGGGATTTTCAGATAACGACATGCTGGACCTGGTCGCCAAAATGACCGGTACGAATCCGGATTTCTTCGCGGACGAAGAGTTTCGGGTCGGGGTGTTACCCACATTGCGAGCCGCCCGTGCCATTGCCGGTTATAACTGCCCACCAGAGACGACGGTGTCGTGCCCGATTTACGCATTCGTCGGGGATAAGGATTGGATTGCAACCCCAGACGATATGGCGCCGTGGCGCGAGCGGACAACTGAGGAATTTGCGATCCGCGTATTTCCGGGGGATCATTTCTACCTCAACAACAACTTGGCGGACCTTGTCGGAGATATTGAGGACAAAACGCTCGAATTGTGCGCCCGGGCTTAGCTAAGTCGCCGATCGGCCTACCCGAAATGCCGGGGTCACCGCACAGTCACCGGAGTCGCCGGCCTGCCGTACAAGTTCGCCAGCTGCCCGCCCGGGGCCGCCTGGACGGGTTCGGCGGACGCGACGAGCGGGCAGCGCCCCGGCCGTCGCACCCGCCGCTTAGTGCGGTCGCAGGGGTGTGAATCTGATCACAACGGAACGCCGGTCCCAAAACCGGGCGGCACCCGCGTACCAGAACAGGGCAAGAAGCCTGACAAGCAGGCCGGCGCCGGACAACTGGCACGATGCAACAGCAGTCACACCTATCACAGCAGGTAAGTCGGTACGGAATCCGGTCCCCCAGCTCGCAGCACCGACCTTGGTGAAGGCTTTGGGAACTATGTGGATTTTCCGAATACCGCCCCCGCCCCTCTCTGGAGGTGCTTACCTTACATGCGACAAGTAGTTGAACGGGGAGCGGGGCAAATCTAGTGCGATAGGGCACCTCGCAGGTGTGCTTCGATGAAGTTACTGCGTAGTAGTCACAGCTGCCTGGTCAGCGCAGACCGGCATGTCTCAGCGCACTGGATGCCCTGCTGTGCGATCCAACAGGCGGCTCACGGGGTAGGGCAAAAATGACAAATGCAGAACGCCGAATGGGAGTGTAGTGCGATGCTGGCAACCGACCTTTCCGTACCCACTTTGCTGAAAGAGCGCGCGGATCAGCAGGCTGACACCACCGCCTATACGTTTATTGATTACGGATTGGATCCTAGGGGATTTGCTGACAGTTTAACGTGGTCGCAGGTGTACAGCCGTGCGTGCATCATTGCTGACGAACTCAGGCTGTGTGGTTTGCCCGGTGATCGAGTGGCAATTTTGGCACCGCAGGGAATGGAATACGTCGTTTCCTTCTTGGGCGCGCTACAGGCCGGATTTATCGCGGTGCCGCTCTCCACGCCGCAATATGGCATTCACGACGATCGTGTTTCCGCGGTATTAAATGACGCCAAGCCGGTCGCCCTTCTCACGACTTCGTCTGTGGCTGACGAGGTGTCGAAATACGCCTCCGCCGCACAGAACGGGCACGGCGCCCCGGCCATCATTGAAGTTGATCTGCTTGACTTCTACTCGCCACACCAGCCGGCGCCGACCTTGCTGCGGCCGTCCGGCGGGGCGGCTTATCTCCAGTACACGTCCGGATCGACACGTACGCCGGCCGGTGTCATTGTGTCGCACAAGAACGTCGTCGCGAACGTGACGCAAAGTCTCAACGGTTATTTCGGGGATGTCGCCAGCGTTCCGAACTCGGGGACCGTGGTGTCATGGCTTCCCTTGTTCCACGACATGGGCCTGATTCTCGGGATTTGCGCACCATTGGTCGCCCAACGGAGCGCCGTTTTGACCAGCCCGATGTCGTTTTTGCGCCGCCCGGCCTGCTGGATGCAAATGCTCGCCACCACTGGGGAGTGCTTTTCGGCGGCACCGAATTTTGCCTTTGAATTGGCGGTGCGCAGAACATCCGACGACGACATGAAGGGCCTCGACCTCAGCGACGCGACGATCGTCAGCGGCAGCGAGCGAATCCACGTCGCGACGGTGAAGCGCTTCACCGAGCGCTTCGCTCGCTTCGGTCTCAAACCCCCCGCGATACGACCCTCCTACGGGCTCGCCGAAGCGACGCTGTACGTGGCGGCTCCCGACCCCGACACCGCACCCACAACGGTCCGTTTCGACTACGAGCACCTCTCGGCCGGTCAGGCCAGGCGTTGCGGAACCGAAGGCACGGTCGGCACCGAACTCATCAGCTACGGTTGCCCCGACCCGTCAGCCGTGCGCATCGTCGACCACGAGACCATGGTGGAGAACCCGCCGGGAACGGTAGGCGAGATCTGGGTGCGCGGCGACCACGTGGCCCTGGGCTATTGGCGCAAGACCGAGCAGACCGAGCGGGTGTTCAACGCGAAGATCGTCAACCCCGCTCCGGGAACCCCGGAAGGTCCGTGGCTGCGGACCGGCGACCTGGGCGTCATCTCCGACGACGAACTGTTCATCTTGGGCCGCATCAAGGACATCCTCATCGTCGACGGCCGCAACCACTACCCCGATGACATCGAGGCGACGATCCAGGAGATCACCGGTGGCCGGGTCGCAGCGATATCGGTGCCGGATGACATCACCGAGCAACTGGTGGCGATCATCGAGCTCAAGCGGCACGGAGCTTCGGCGGAGGACGTCAAGCTCAAACTCCGCTCGGTGCGGCGCGAAATCACGTCCGCGATATCCAGGTCACACAGTCTGCGGGTGGCCGACCTGGTTCTGGTGCCACCCGGTTCGATCCCGATCACCACCAGCGGCAAGATCCGGCGTTCAGCCTGCGTCGAACGCTATAGGGGTGACGGGTTCAAGCGGCTGGACGTGACGGTATGACGGCCAGCATCGGTGGCGAAGCCGACCTCCGCCATTGGCTGGTCGACTACCTGGTGACCAACATCGGCTGCACGCCGGATGAGGTTGACCCCAACCTATCGCTGGCCGACCTGGGCGTGAGCTCCCGTGACGCGGTCGTGCTGTCCGGCGAAATGACTGAGTTGCTGGGCAAGACCGTGTCCCCGATCGACTTCTGGGAGCACCCGACCATCAACGCCCTGGCCGCTTACCTGACCGCGCCCGAGCCCGACCCCGAATCGGAGACCAGGCTCAAGCGCCCGGCTCGCAGTTCGCTCGAGGAGCCGATCGCGGTCATCGGAATGGGCTGCCGCTTCCCCGGCGGCATATCCGGGCCAGACACGTTGTGGCAGTTCCTCTGTGATCGCCGCTCCTCGATCGGGAAGGTCCCCGAGGAACGGTGGAAGCTGTTCGACGACGGCTCACCCGAGGTAAAGGCACTTCTGGCCCGCACCACGCGGTGGGGGTCGTTCCTGGAAGACGTCGACGCCTTCGACGCCGAATTCTTCGAGATCTCCCCCAGTGAAGCCGACAAGATGGACCCGCAGCAGCGGCTGCTGCTGGAGGTGGCCTGGGAAGCGCTGGAGCACGCGGGAATTCCGCCCAACTCGCTGCGCCGTTCGCAGACGGGCGTATTCGCCGGGTCCTGCACGAGCGAGTACGGCGCGATTGCCTCCAACGATCTGCCGCAGATCGACGGCTGGAGCAACACCGGTGGCGCCGTGAGCATCATCGCGAACCGGCTGTCGTATTTCCTCGACCTGCGCGGCCCGTCCATCGCGGTGGACACCGCATGCTCGTCGTCGTTGGTGGCGATCCACCTGGCCTGCCAGAGCCTTCGCACCCAGGACTCCCAGCTGGCAATCGCGGCCGGCGTGAATTTGTTGTTGACCCCAGCGGTATTTCGCGGTTTCGACCAGGTCGGCGCGCTGTCGCCGACCGGTCGGTGCCGTGCGTTCGACGCCGCCGCCGACGGATTTGTGCGCGGTGAGGGCGCCGGGGTTGTGGTGCTCAAGCGGCTGACCGACGCGCAACGCGACGGTGACCGGGTGCTTGCCGTGATCTGCGGCTCGGCGGTCAACCAGGACGGCCGCTCCAACGGCCTGATGGCCCCCAACCCGGCGGCGCAAATGGCGGTGCTGCGCGCGGCCTACGAGAACGCGGGCATGCAGCCGCACGAGGTCGACTACGTCGAAGCTCACGGCACCGGAACGCTGTTGGGCGATCCGATCGAAGCGCGCGCCTTGGGAACCGTGCTGGGTCGCGGGCGTTCCGAGGAATCTCCCCTGCTGCTGGGCGCCGTCAAGACCAACCTCGGTCACACCGAGGCTGCGGCCGGCATCGCCGGCTTCATCAAGACGGTACTGGCGGTGCAGTATGGCGAGATTCCGCCGAATCAGCGCTTCGTGAGCCCGAATCCGCACATTCCGTTCGACAACCTGCGAATGAAAGTCGTTGACGCCCAGACAGAATGGCCGGACACCGGGCATCCACGACGGGCCGGTGTGTCGTCATTCGGATTTGGCGGCACCAACGCGCACGTCGTTATCGAGCAGGGCCAGGAAGTGTTTGCCGTCGCTGAGTCTGCCGGCACGAGCGTCGCTGCGACGGTGTCGACGCTCGTGGTGGCGGGTAAAACCCCGCAGCGGGTGGCCGCCACGGCTGGGGTACTGGCCGATTGGATGGAGGGGCCCGGCGCCGAGGTGCCCCTTGACGACGTCGCGCACGCGGTGAATCATCACCGATCGCGGCAGGCCAAATTCGGCACCGTGGTCGCCCGTGACCGCGCCCAGGCCGTAGCCGGATTGCGGGCACTGGCCGACGGACAGCAGGCGCCCGGCGTGGTGGCACCGCACGACACGCCACCCGGGCCGGGCACGGTGTTCGTCTACTCCGGGCGCGGTTCGCAGTGGGCCGGCATGGGCCGCCAATTGCTGGTCGACGAACCGGCTTTCGCGGCTGCGGTCGCAGAACTGGAACCGGTGTTCGTCGAGCGGGCCGGCTTCTCGCTGCACGACGTGCTCGCCAGCGGCAAGGAATTGGTCGGTATCGAGCAGATCCAGCTCGGCTTGATCGGCATGCAGCTGGCACTGACCGAATTGTGGCGTTCCTACGGCGTGCAGCCCGATCTGGTCATCGGCCACTCGATGGGCGAGGTGGCCGCTGCAGTCGTCGCCGGGGCGCTCACCCCGGCCGAGGGGCTGCGGGTGACCGCCACCCGGTCCCGACTGATGGCACCGTTGTCCGGGCAGGGCGGCATGGCCCTGCTCGAGCTCGACGCGGCCGCCACCGAGGCGTTGATCGCCGACTACCCGCAGGTGACGTTGGGGATTTACAACTCGCCGCGCCAGACGGTGATCGCCGGGCCCACCGAGCAGATCGACGAGTTGATCACCAGCGTGCGCGCCAAGGACCGTTTCGCCAGCCGGGTCAATATCGAAGTGGCGCCGCACAATCCGGCCATGGATCCGCTGCAGCCCCTGATGCGTTCGGAGCTGGCCGATCTGGCCCCGCGGACTCCGGCCATCCCGATCATCTCCACCACCTATGCCGAGCTGCGCGGCTGGCCTGGTCCAGCGCCCGTCTTCGACGCCGAACACTGGGCTACCAACATGCGCAACTCGGTGCACTTCCAGCAGGCCATCACTCATGCTGGTGGCGCCGGCGCGCCCTACCACACCTTTATCGAGATAAGCGCGCACCCGCTGCTCACCCAGGCCATCACCGACACCCTGCAGTCCGCCCAGCACGGGACCCGGTACACCAGTATCGGGACCCTGCAGCGCGACGCCGACGACACCATCACGTTCCACACCAACCTCAACAGCGCGCACACCACCCACCCACCGCAGACCCCACACCCGCCGGAACCACACCCGGTCATACCGACCACCCCGTGGCACCACACCCACCACTGGTTCAGCACCAAGCAGCTGGCGAACCGGTCCGGTCCAGCGGGAACGGCGCCCAAGGCGGGCACCCTGCTCGGTCACCACACGACGGTGTCGTCGAGTCCGCCGACCCATCTCTGGCAGGCCCGGCTGGCGCCGGAGGCCAAGCCGTACCCGGGCCGGCATCGATTCCACGGGGTCGAGGTAGTCCCGGCTTCCGTGGTGTTGCACACACTGCTCCGTGCGGCAGCCGAATTGGGCTATTCCGCCCTTTCCGGGATCCGGTTCGAGCAACCGGTCTTCGCCGACCTCCCGCGGCTTGTCCAGTTAGTCGCCCATGGCGAATCGATCAGCCTGGCTTCGAGTGCGGCCGATGCCGCCTCGGACCGGTGGGTGCGCCATGTGACGGCGCAACTGTCCTCTGGGATCCGCCGCGATTCCAGCGATTCGCGTCCAGCCGCGGGGCATCGTGAGCATTGCGAGAATGGCCAGCACAATCCGATCCCGGCGATCGATTCACTGCTCGCGCTGCACGGCGTCGACGGCCGGCCGTTCGAATGGTCGGTGGATTCTTGGAAGAGCGAGCAGAACGAGCACGAAAAGCCAGACGCCCTCGTCGCCGCCATCACTCTTCCCGAGGCGTCCGCTGCGCCGCTGCTGGACGCCGCCATCCACATCGCGCCGCTGGCATCGGTCAACGACTCGCGACTTTACGTGCCGGCAAGCATTGAGTTCGCGTGGTCAGGTGCCCTGGATGACGCCATCACCGAACCCCGCGGTTCGGTATCGGTGCACAACGCGGCCCGGGACGGCCAGGACATCGTCGTCGACGTCACCGCCGCGGCCCACAACGGACAGGCGTGTTTCTCGGTGCGGTCGCTGCGGTACCGGGCACTGGAGCTGGACGGGCACGCGGACGAAGCCGGTGTCCAATCAGGTGCTGAGGCAAGGCGGTTCGCGCACACGCTGCAGTGGCACCCGCGGCACGACGCCGAAGCCGAGCAACCCCGCGTCACCGGGTCGCCCACTGTGGCGGTGCTCGGCGAGGAGGGCGCCGAGGTGCTCCGGACGCGCCTCGGGCGCGCCGGCTACCGCTCGGCCGCGTTGCCCGATGCCCGGTATGTGGTCTACCTCGCGGGCCCGGCGGCAGTGGATGCGAGCGAAAGCGACATCGACTATGCGGTCCGGGTCTCCGCCGAGATAACCGATCTGGTGCGGGCTTTGGCGAAACGCGACGTCGACGACCCGGCTGTGCTCTGGATCCTCACCCGAGGTGTGCACGAAGCGGTGGACGCCGCGGCGATTCGCCAGAGTTTCCTGTGGGGGCTCGCCGGCGTCATCGCTGCCGAGCATCCGGAATTGTGGGGCGGCCTGGTCGATCTGTCCGGCGGCTCTGCTGACCTGGGTGACGAGGCATCGGCGCTTGCCGACGCGCTGCAAACGCCCAGCAAGTCGGTGCTGCTGCTGCGCGACGGAGTGGTCCTGGAACCGGCGCTGACGCCGCTGAGCGCGCAGCCGGTCCGTAAGCCGTTCCGGTGCAAGGCCGATGCCGCCTACCTCGTCACCGGCGGGATGGGCGCACTCGGCCTGCTGATGGCCGACTGGCTCGCGGACCGCGGTGCTCGCCGATTGGTGCTGACGGGCCGTACCCCGTTGCCGCCCAGGCGCGATTGGGACAGCGAAACACTCGACACCGGAATGCGTCAGAAGATCGACGCAATCCGCGCGCTGGAGATGCGTGGTGTCGCGGTCGAGGCCGCCGCCGTCGACATCGGGTGCCGCGAGGACGTCCAAGCGCTGCTGGACAAGCGCGATCGCGACGGAGCGCCACCGATCCGCGGGATTATCCATGCCGCCGGCGTCACGAACGATCAACTGGTGACCCAGATGACCGACGGTCCGGTGCGGCAGGTCATGTGGCCGAAGATCAGCGGCTGCCAGGTGCTCGACGAGGTCTTCCCGGCCGGCAGCGTGGACTTCTTGTTCTTGACAGCTTCGGCCGCAGGCGTATTCGGTATTCCGGGCCAGGGCGCCTATGCCGCCGGCAACTCCTACCTGGACGCGATGGCGCGGGCGCGCCGGCAGCGCGGCTGCCACACGCTCAGCCTCGACTGGGTGGCCTGGCGGGGTCTCGGCTTCGCCGCCGACAACCAGATCGTCAGCGAAGAGCTGCGGCGGATGGGATCGCGCGACATCACGCCGTCCGAGGCGTTCACCGCCTGGGAGTACGTCGACACCTTCGACGTCGCACAGGCGGTTGTGGTGCCCATGCCTTCGGCCGCCGGCCCAGACGGTTTGGACGGCTTGGACGCGCCGCTGGTGCCGGCGCGGAACTGGTCGGCCATGTCGGCCGCGGATGCGCGCAGTGAACTGGAAGAGGGCTTGCGGAACATCATCGCCGCCGAGCTCCGGGTGCCGGAGACCGAACTGCAGACCGACCGGCCGTTCGCCGAGCTGGGTCTCAATTCCCTGATGGCCATGGCGATTCGCCGTGAAGCCGAGCAGTTCGTCGGCATCGAGCTGTCGGCCACCATGCTGTTCAACCATCCGACCGTGGCATTGCTGGCCAAGTACCTAGCCAAAATTGTGGCACCGCAAGATGATTCAGAAGAAGACGAAATGGCTGAGCTATCGGCTTCGGCGGGAAGCGTGTTGGACAGCCTGTTCGACCGCATCGAATCGACACGGCCTGAGGTCGAAGGACCTGCTTAATGCGAACCGCTTACAGCCGGATCTCCGGCATGTCCGCACAACAGCGCGCCACGCTAGCCGAGGAGTTCAACAAGATCTCCCGCGTCGCGGTGGCCGAGCCGGTCGCGGTGGTGGGGATCGGCTGCCGGTTTCCGGGCGACGTCGTCGGCCCGGATAGCTTCTGGGACTTGTTGGTCGAGGGCCGCAATGCCATCTCGAGGGTGCCGGAGGATCGGTGGGACGCGGACGCGTTCTACGACCCCGACCCGTTGACGCCGGGGCGGATGACCACGAAGTGGGGCGGTTTCGTCCCCGACATCGCGGGCTTCGACGCCGAGTTCTTCGGCATCACACCGCGCGAAGCCGCCGCGATGGACCCGCAGCAGCGGATGCTGCTCGAGGTCGCCTGGGAAGCGCTCGAAAACGCCGGTATCCCACCGGATTCGCTCAGCGAGAGCCGAACCGGCGTGATGGCGGGGGTCTACTTCAACGAATACCAGTCCATGCTGGCCACCAGTCCGCTGAATGTGGACGCCTACAGCGGAACCGGAAACGCCCACAGCATCACCGTTGGCCGCATCTCGTACCTGTTGGGACTGCGCGGCCCGTCGGTGGCGGTGGACACGGCGTGTTCCTCGTCGCTGGTGGCGGTCCACCTGGCCTGCCAGAGCCTGCGGCTGCGCGAAACCGATCTGGCGCTGGCCGGCGGGGTGAGCATCACCCTGCGCCCCGAGACCCAAATCGCCATCTCCGCATGGGGATTGCTGTCCCCGCACGGGCGCTGCGCCGCATTCGACGCGGCGGCCGACGGGTTTGTCCGGGGCGAGGGCGCCGGGGTGGTGGTGCTCAAGCGGCTGACCGACGCGGTCCGCGACGGCGACCGGGTGCTGGCTGTGGTGCGCGGCTCGGCGGTCAACCAGGACGGCCGCTCGAACGGCGTCACCGCGCCGAATACGGCCGCCCAGTGCGACGTGATCGCCGATGCGCTGCGATCCGGCGACATGGCGCCCGAGAGCGTGAACTACGTCGAATCGCACGGCACCGGCACGATATTGGGCGATCCGATCGAGTTCGAGGCGCTGGCGTCCACTTACGGGCTTAGAAAAGGCCAGAGCGACAGCGCATGTGCGCTCGGGGCGGTCAAGACGAATCTCGGCCATCTGGAGGCGGCGGCCGGAATCGCCGGATTCATCAAGGCGACGCTGGCCGTGCAGCGCGGCCACATTCCGCCGAATTTGCATTTCTCGCAGTGGAATCCATCGATCGACGCGTCGGCGACCCGATTCTTCATCCCCACCGAGAACTCCGCGTGGCCGGCCACCGACGGCCCCCGCCGAGCGGCGGTGTCGTCGTTCGGACTGGGTGGCACCAACGCGCACGTCATCATCGAGCAGGGTCCGGAACTGGTGCCGGCATCCGCAGGCGGCACCGACACCGCGGTGTCGAGCTTGGTGGTCACCGGCAAGACGCCGCAGCGGGTGGCCGCGACGGCAGCGACGCTGGCCGATTGGTTGGAAGGCCCCGGGGCCGCCACCGGCCTGGCCGAGGTGGCCCACACTCTGAACCATCACCGCGCCCGGCACGCCAAATTCGGCGCCGTGGTGGCCCGCGAACGCGCCGAGGCGGTAGCCGGGTTGCGCGCCCTGGCCGCCGGCGAGCACGCCCCCGGCGTGGTGGCCTGCGGGAGCGAGTCACCCGGGCCGGGAACGGTTTTCGTCTACTCCGGGCGCGGGTCGCAGTGGGCCGGGATGGGTCGCCGACTGCTGGCCGACGAACCCGCATTCGCTGCCGCGGTGGCCGAATTGGAGCCGGTGTTCGTCGAGCAGGCAGGCTTTTCGCTGCACGAGGTGATCGCCGGCGGCAAGGAACTGGTCGGCATCGAGCAGATCCAACTCGGGCTGATCGGCATGCAGCTGACGTTGACCGAGCTGTGGCGTTCCTACGGGGTGCAGCCCGACCTGGTCATCGGCCACTCGATGGGTGAAGTGGCCGCCGCCGTGGTGGCCGGGGCGCTCACCCCCGCCCAGGGGCTGCGGGTGACCGCCACCCGCTCGCGGCTGATGGCCCCGCTGTCCGGACAGGGCGGTATGGCCCTGCTCGGGCTCGACGCCGAAGCCACCGAGGCGTTGATCGCCGAGCACCCAAACGTGACGTTGGGGATCTACAACTCGCCGCGCCAGACGGTGATCGCGGGGCCGACCGAAGAGATCGACGCCCTCATCGAGGCGGTGCGCGCCCAGAACCGGTTCGCCAGCCGGGTGAATATCGAAGTGGCCCCGCACAATCCGGCGATGGATGCGCTGCAGCCCCAGATGCGTTCGGAGCTGGCCGATCTCACCCCCCGCCCGCCGACGATTCCGATCATCTCCACCACCTACGCCGACCTGGGCTCCCGTCCGGTGTTCGACGCCGAGCACTGGGCCACCAACATGCGCAACCCGGTGCGCTTCCAGCAGGCCATCATGCAGGCCGGAACCGAGCACCACACCTTCATCGAGATCAGCGCACACCCGCTGCTGACCCAGGCCGTCACCGACACCCTGCAGAGCGCCCACCCCGATCGGCGTTACCTCAGCATCGGGACGCTGCAACGCGACACCGACGACACCGTCACGTTCCGCACCAACCTGCACACCGCCGACACCGCACACCCGCCGCAGACTCCGCACCCGGCCGAGCCCGCCGTTGCGATCCCCAGCACCCCGTGGCAGCACACCCACCACTGGATCAGCACCACCCACGTCGGCGCCCCGGTGGCAGAACAGCCGGGCCGAAACGGGATCACCTTCAGCCCGAACGGAATTGGAGACACCGTCCTCGACGGTTGGAGCTACCAGCTGCACTGGCCGGTCCACCCGTTGCCGAGTGAGCCCAATGCCGCGACCGCCACCGGCTCGTGGCTGGTGGTGGCCGACCCCGGACTGTCGGACGAACTGGCCCGAATCATCGACCCGGGGTCCCGGGTCGAGTCGCTGGCGCCTGCGGCGCTCGACGACGACGCGACGGTCCTGCGCGACCTCCTCGCCGGTGTCGACAACGTCCTCTACGCGCCGCCCGTTTCGGGCGACCCGGTCGACGTCGAATCGGCCTACCGGCTGTTCCATGCGGCGCGCCGACTGGCCGCCGCGATGGCCGCGAGCGCTTCGGTACCCAAGCTGACCTTCTTAACCCGCAACGCCCAGCCCGTCGCGGTCGGTGAGCGTGCCAATCCCGCCCACGCGGTGCTGTGGGGCCTGGGGCGGACGCTGGCGCTGGAGCATCCCGAAATCTGGCGCGGTGTGCTGGATCTCGACGAGTCGATGCCCCCCGAGCTGGCTGCGCGGTATGTGCTGGACGAAACCGCCGGGACCGACGGC
Source organism: Mycobacterium sp. (assembly GCF_035499775.1). GTDB lineage: Bacteria > Actinomycetota > Actinomycetes > Mycobacteriales > Mycobacteriaceae > Mycobacterium. The sequence continues at coordinate 34,678 of NZ_DATJYB010000423.1, forward strand.
GAGGACCAGGTCGTCTACCGGTCGGGTGCGCGCCGGGTCCCCCGGCTGGAGCGGCAGAAGGCCCCGGCGGCACCCGCCCGACTGAGTGCGGACACCAGCCAGCTCGTCATCGGGGCCACCGGCAACATCGGGCCGCACCTGATCCGTCAGCTCACGGCGATGGGGGCCAAGACGATCGTCGCGGTCTCCCGCAATCCGGGAGACCGGTTGGCGGAGCTGGCCGAAAACCTCGGTGCCACCGGGACGAATCTCGTCCAGGTCGCCGCAGATGCCACCGACCCCGCCGCGATGACCGCGCTGTTCGACCGGTTCGGGGTGGACCTGCCGCCGCTGGAGGGAATCTACTTGGCGGCCTTCGGCGGCCAGCCGGTGTTGCTCAGCGACATGAGCGACGACGACGTGGCCGCGATGTTCGCGCCCAAGTTGGACGCCGCCCGGCTGCTGCACCGGTTGTCGCTGAAACAGCCGATAAAGCACTTTGTTTCGTTTTCCTCGATCTCCGGGCTCATCGGTTCGCGATGGCTGGCGCACTACACCGCGACCAGCGCCTTCATCGATACCCTGGGCTACGGCCGGCGCCTGGTGGGTCTGCCGGCCACGGTCGTGGCGTGGGGCCTGTGGAAGTCGCTGGCCGATGCGCAGCAAGACGCGAGCCAGGTGAGCGCCGAATCCGGGCTGCAGCCGATGGACGACGACGTGGCGATCGGCGCGCTGCCGCTGGCGATGAGCCCGGCCGCCGGGGTGCATTCCGTTGTGGTGGCCGCGGATTGGCCGCTGCTGGCCGCCGCCTACCGGACCCGCGGGGCACTTCGCATCGTCGACGACCTGCTGCCGGCGCCCGAAGACGTCACGATGCCGGAAAGCGAGTTCCGCAAGGCCCTGCGCAACTGCCAACCGGAACGACGCCACGACATGTTGTTCGACCAGGTCGGTGCCCTGGCCGCCGCGGTGATGGGAATGCCCCCGACCGAAACCCTCGATCCGTCGGCCGGCTTCTTCCAGCTCGGCATGGACTCGCTGATGAGCGTGACGCTGCAGCGGAAGCTGTCGGAAAGCCTGGGCGAGTTTCTTCCGGCCTCCGTCGTTTTCGATTACCCCACCGTCTACAGCCTGACCGACTATCTTGGCACCGTGCTGCCTGAGCTGGTCGAGACGCACCAGCAGCCGGCGGCGGAAGCTGACGACTACGACGACTACACCGAAGCCGAGTTGCTGGAACAACTTTCGGAACGACTCAATCCCAGAGGAACGCAATGACCGGCGCGACGCCAGATCGCCGGGCGATCATCACCGACGCACTACGCAAGATCGACGATCTGACGGCGCGGCTGGAGATCGCCGAAAAGTCCAGCACCGAACCGATCGCGGTGGTCGGCATGGGGTGCCGTTTCCCGGGCGGCGTCGACAACCCCGATCAGTTGTGGGACCTGTTGCGCGACGGCCGTAGCGGCATCGTCCGGGTTCCCGAAAGCCGTTGGGACGCCGACGCCTTCTACACCGACGACCACACCGTCCCGGGCACCATCTGCAGCAAGGAAGGCGGCTTCCTCACCAGCTGGCAGCCCGACGAGTTCGACGCCGAGTTCTTCTCGATCTCCCCGCGTGAAGCGGCGGCCATGGACCCGCAACAGCGGTTGTTGATCGAAGTCGCCTGGGAAGCGCTGGAGGACTCGGGCGTTGCGCCGCACACCATTCGGGGGACGCAGACCGGGGTTTTCGTCGGCGTCACCGCCTACGACTACATGCTCACCCTGGCGGGCCGGTTGCGCCCCGAAGACCTCGACGCCTACATCCCGACCGGAAACTCGGCGAACTTCGCCGCCGGACGGCTGGCCTACATCCTCGGGGCGCGCGGCCCTGCGGTGGTGCTCGACACCGCCTGTTCGTCGTCGTTGGTCGCGGTGCACCTGGCCTGCCAGAGCCTGCGCTGCCGGGAAACCGACATGGCGCTGGTGGGCGGGACCAACCTGCTGCTCAGCCCCGGACCGAGCATCGCCTGCTCGCGCTGGGGCATGCTGTCGCCGGACGGCCAGTGCAAGACCTTCGATGTGTCCGCCGACGGGTATGTGCGCGGCGAGGGCGCCGGCGTGGTGGTGCTCAAGCGGCTCGACGACGCGGTCCGCGACGGCAACCGCATCCTGGCCGTGCTGCGCGGCACAGCGGTCAACCAGGACGGTGCCAGCAGCGGGGTGACCGTTCCCAACGGCCCGGCCCAGCAGGCACTGCTCCGCGCCGCGTTGACGTCGTCGAAGCTGAAGCCTTCCGACATCGACTACATTGAGGCCCATGGAACGGGTACGCCGCTGGGCGACCCGATCGAACTCGATTCGCTGAGCAAGGTTTTCGGCGATCGGGAGAGCTCCGATCCGTTGGTGATCGGCTCGGTGAAGACCAACGTCGGCCATCTGGAAGCCGCGGCCGGTGTGGCCGGGCTGATGAAGGCAGTGCTCGCCATCCGCAACGGTTACATCCCGCGGCACCTCAACTTCCACCAGCTGACAGCGCATGCGAGCGAGGCCGCCACGCGGCTGAAAATCGCCGCGGACGGGCTCGAATGGCCGGACACCGGCCGGCCCCGCCGGGCCGGCGTTTCGTCGTTCGGTGTCAGTGGGACCAATGCGCACGTGGTGATCGAGCAGGCGCCCGATCCCGTTGCCGTTCCACAGCGTGCCCCGGAGCCGGCGCTGTCGATGCTAGTGGTGTCGGGCAAGACGCCGCAGCGGGTGGCCGCGACGGCGTCGGTGCTGGCGGACTGGATGGAAGGGCCCGGCGCCCTGGTGCCGCTGGCCGACGTCGCGCACACCCTCAACCACCACCGGGCCCGGCAGCCCAAGTTCGGCACGGTCGCCGCGGTGGACCGGAGCCAAGCGGTCGCGGGGTTGCGCGCGCTGGCCTCGGGTGAATCCGCCCCCGGCGTGGTGGCGCCCCGGGAAGGGTCGGTCGGACCGGGCACGGTGTTCGTCTACTCGGGACGCGGATCGCAGTGGGCCGGGATGGGTCGCCAACTACTGGCCGACGAGCCGGCGTTCGCTGCGGCCGTCGCCGAGCTGGAGCCGGATTTCGTTGCCCAGGCCGGGTTTTCGCTGCACGACGTGCTGGCCAACGGCGACGAGCTGGTCGGTATCGAGCAGATCCAACTGGGCCTGATCGGGATCCAGCTGGCGCTGACCGCGTTGTGGCGCTCCTACGGGGTAGAACCCGACCTGGTGATAGGTCACTCGCTGGGCGAAGTGGCCGCCGCCGTAGTGGCCGGGGCGCTCACCCCCGCCGAGGGCCTGCGGGTCACCGCGACGCGGTCGCGGCTGATGGCGCCGTTGTCCGGGCAGGGCACGATGGCCCTGCTGGAGCTGGACGCCGAGGCCACCGAGGCACTGATCGCCGACTACCCGCAGGTGACGTTGGGGATCTATGCATCCCCGCGGCAAACCGTGATCTCCGGGCCGACCGCGATGATCGACGAACTCATCGAGAAGGTGCGCCAGCAGGACGGTTTCGCCAGCAAGGTCAACATCGAGGTGGCCCCGCACAACCCGGCCATGGATGCGTTGCAACCCCAGATGCGTTCGGAATTGGCCGATCTCACCCCGCGGCCGCCGACCATCCCGATCATCTCGACCACCTACGCCGACCTGGGCAGCACCCCGCTGTTCGACGCCGAGCACTGGGCGACCAACATGCGCAACCCGGTGCGCTTCCTGCAGGCCATTACTGAGGCTGGGGCGCAGCACCACACCT
>NZ_DATJYB010000424.1:0-9359 GCF_035499775.1 Mycobacterium sp.
CTGCTTTCGGATCTGTCGCGCGTCCTTGGCCGGCAAAGCGAGCAAACCCTCGACATCGGAACCGCTCAGCCCGGCGACTCGGCCAGAGCCGGCGGCGCGATCACCGACTATGAGCGCCGCTTGCAGGTTCTGTTGGAACACCTCCAAGCGACTTACTCTCCGCTCCTGTAAGCAGCCGGCGGAGACTCAGTTGCTGTGCGGGTCAGCGGCGTTCAGGGCCGCCACTACCTGGTCGTAGTCGCCGCGCGCCTCGCCCTAACGCAGGAACTTGACGCGCTCGACCTGGATCTCATCGGCATCGGGTTGCGTCTCCAGCAGTTGGACGACCTCGTCGACGAACTCGTCGAGCGGCATCGCGAATTCGCTTTCCCGTTGTCCGGGAACAAGATCGGTGGCCACCGACGGCGGCTCCAGCTCCTTGACCTTCACCGTCGTGTCGGCCAGTTGCAGACGCAGCGACTCGGTGAGCCCTGCACTTCCGGACGCTCTCGGTGCCTCCCGAGATCGAGTTGATGTCCTATCACATGATTTGGCATCCCGCCTTCGACGACGACCACCGGCATCAATGGCTGCGCGGCGTGGTGGTCAGTGCGGTGGACGGGTCGGCTATCACCTGAGCCCCCGGGCTTGGTCGTGGATCCGGGGCATCGAGTGTGAGCCCTGGGCTTTGGGTGTGAGCTCAGGGCTTTGCGCGTGAAGGCAGGGCGGGATTCCGTGGGGGCGGTTTCCGCCCAGGCTTCACACCGAAAGCCCAGGCTTCACACCGAAAGCCGAGGTTTCACGCTGAAAGCAAGGCTTCGCACCCATGCCGTTGGGCCGTGAGCCCCACGCGTCACAGTAAGTTCGGATGTGTCTTTCTGCCCGCCTTGTAGCGACAACCTTGAAAGCTCCTTGTGTGTCAGGCAAATTTGTCGCTGATAGGGGGCGCAACGAACCCCCCCTGGCTCTCCGGCGACGGGAGTGACTGGTGGGACCAGCGAAATCGCCCGAAAGTCGTTCGAGGCAGGCAAAAACAGGAGCCCCCAGCCCAGGTCAGCCGATCGTCGCCCTGGGTCCGTAATCGACCTGCCAGTGCTTGATCCCGGTGATGAAGGGGGAGCGCAGCCGCTCGGGATCGCCCAGCGGGGTCAGGGCAGGCATCTCGTCGGCGATCGCGTTGAACATCAGATCGATCGTCATCCGCGCCAGGCTGGCCCCGATACAGTAATGCGCTCCGGTGCCGCCGAACCCGACGTGTGGGTTGGGGCTGCGCAAGATGTTGAAGGTGAGCGGGTCTTCGAAGACCTCTTCGTCGAAGTTGGCCGAGCGGTAGAACATCACCACCCGCTGGCCCTTCTCGATCCGCACCCCGCCGAGCTCGGTGTCCACCACAGCGGTGCGCTGAAACGCGGTGATCGGAGTGGCCCAGCGGATGATCTCATCGGCTGTGGTCTTCGGGCGCTGCGTCTTGAACAGCTCCCACTGATCCGGGTAATCGGTGAAGGCCATCATCCCCTGCGTAATCGAGTTACGCGTCGTCTCGTTGCCCGCGATGGCCAGCGTGACCACGAACATCCCGAACTCGGCGTCCGAAAGGTGGCCGTCCTCGTCGGCGCGGGTCAGCGTCGTCACGATGTCTTCGCCCGGCTCTTTGGCCTTGCGCTCCGCCAATTGCATGGCGTACCACATCATTTCGCCCGCCGAAGTCAGCGCGTCGTGGTCGGCGAACTCCGGATCGTCGCTTCCGATCATCTGGTTGGACCAGTCGAACAGCTTTTCGCGGTCTTCCGCGGGAACCCCGAGCAGCCCGGCAATAGCCTGCAGCGGCAACTCGCAGGCCACCTGCCGGACGAAGTCGCCCGACCCTTCCGCTGCGGCCCGCGTGACGATCCGTCGGGCGCGCTCGCCCAGGTCGGTTCGCAGCCGCTCGACGGCGCGGGGCGTGAAGCCACGCGCGACGATCTTGCGCAGCCGGCTGTGCTCGGGGTCGTCCATCATGATCATCGACGTCCGCCCGGCCTCGATCTGGCCCTGCGCCAAGTCTTCCCGATAGCGCGGCACGATCGACTTCTCCGCCGACGAGAACACGTCGCTGCGCAACGAGACCTCGCGCACGTCGCGGTGCTTGCTCACCACCCAGTAGCCGCCGTCGCCGAAGCCTCCTTTGTCCGGCGGCTGCTCATTCCACCAGATCGGCGCCGTTGCGCGCAGCGCCGCGAACTCCTGAACCGGTAGCCGGTGGGCGTAGATGTCGGGATCGGTGAAGTCGAACCCGGGCGGAAGGTTCGGACAAGTCATAGACCGATGGTAGATCCGCCCACCTCTACCGCAGCGACGTTTTGGCGTGAGAATCGCTGGTTAGCGTCAGGCCGGGCCCAGGCCGAGATGGATGGCGGCGGTGACGACGGCCCGTTCGATCCGGCGCAGCGAGAGCAGGGCGGTGAGCAGCCGGCGCGTATCGGGCCCCGCCTCACCGTCCTGCCGGGTGGCCAGGGATTCGGCGGCGTCCAGGGAATCGCTTGCCGGAACGATGATCACGTCCCGGGCACCGTCCAGCGCCGCGACCAGTGCGTCGATGTTATGGCGGGTTTGTGCCGCGGCGGTGGTGACGGCGTCGGACACTTGTTGGGAACAGGCTGGGTGCTGATACTGCTGGCTGTTGCGAGCCAGGTTTCGGCCGTAGTGGTCGCAGGCGGTGAACAACCGCAGGCCCAGTTGAATGTTGCGCCGCCCGGAGATGCCGGCGACCCCTGCGAGCAACGGCTTGGCTGTGACTCGGAACTGTTGGAAGTCCCGGTCGAGCTGGCGCGCCTGCTCGGTGGGGCTCGCGGTCCCGTCGTCAGCGAACATGGCCGAGATGGAGGTGTCGATCAACGCGGACAGCGTCGTCAAGAACGTGCGGGCGTCTTTGCGGATGGTCGCTCTGGTGTGGGTCGGCAGAACCAGGATCGCGACGGCGATGCCGATGACTGCGCCGATCGCGGTCTCTTCGATCCGCAGCAGCAGGACGCCGAAGTTGAATTGGCCGAGCAGCCCGTACAGCAGCGCCAGCATCGTGGTGATCCAGAAGGTCATCAGGCTGTAGGTGACCTTCATGAAATAGAAGGCGCAGAACAGGCACACGAAGATCATCACGAGCGAAGCGACTTTGTCCCCCGACACGAGCGTGGCGACCAGCATGCCCGCGGGCACGCCCAGCACCGTGCCCAGCAGTCGCTGCCAGCCCTTGGTGAGGGTTTCGCCCCAGGAGTTGGTGCCGGCGAAGACTACGAACGCCGCGATCACCGCCCAGTACCAGCGCGCGGGCGAAACCAGCTCACCGGTGACGATGGCCAGCGACGCGGCGACGGCCACCTGGATGGCTTGCCGTGTCGTCGGCAGCAGTCCGGTGGGCTGTTGCTCGCTGTCTGGGCCGGCGTTGTCGGACGTTGGCGACGCCGGCGGCGACGCGCCGTCGGCGGCGTGTTCGACCAGCGCCCGGACTTCGGAAGTTGCTGTCGCCGCGGCGATTATCGACAGGCCGAGCCGGCGCACCGCGGACTGGTTGGGGTCGCCGGTGATGCTGGCAGGCGGCTGCTTGTCGACGACTCGTTGCGCGCGATGCGCAGCCAGTCGCAGCCCCCGGGGTTGCGGGACCCGGATGGCCCAGGCGAGATCGGTGAGCGCACCGGCCAGTTCGACGCGGGTGTCGTCGGGAATCTCCGACCCGAGGGCCGCGGCGCGGGCACCGGCGATCGCCACCCACTCGACGGCGAGTTCGGCGTCGAACAACCACGGGGCCAGTTGTTCGCCGCTGACCCCGGGCCACAGCGGGGCAGGGTCTGCGTTGTCCTCGAGCTGGCTCTGTACCAGCAACGCGGTGGTGTTGAGCCGGGCGACTCGCGCCCGCATGCGGCGCCGGCGCCGCTCGTCGAGGCGGCCCGACCGCACCGCCTCGGCGGTGGTGTCGACCACGATGGCCATCCGTGCCCGCAGCGAGCGAATCGTGGCTCCCAGCACCCGATTCGGTTGATCCGGCAGCACGTAGGTGCTCATCACGAACGTGCACAAGGTGCCGACCAGCACGGCGACCACCAGCCAGGGCAACTGGGAAATGCCGGCCCGCAGATACAACGTGAAGAAGTAGGCCATGAACGCGACCATCCCCAGCGCCCTGCCGCGGGCCCCGAAGCGCCGGATGTAGACCGCGACGAACACGATCACCACAAAGGCGATGTCGCCGGCCATCATGTGAGGGGCGAGCAGCACAGCGGCGGTGATGGCAAGCGCGGCCGGCACCGGCAGCAGCGCCATCGTGATCCGTTGCTGACGCGGGTCGGGCTCGTTGACGGATCGGGCCGCGATCATCGTGATGACGGCGCCGAGCAGAGCAACGGTCAGCGGCTGCCCGGCCGCCCTGGTCAGCAGGTCCAGCGCCAGCAGCGAGCAGGCCAACGCGGCCGTGGTGCGGACGGCCATCCGCAGCCGCAGCAATCCGGGATCAGAGCCGATCCACCAGTTACGGGCTCTTTCGTAGCGAACAGTGATCTGGCAACCCCCTCGTATGCTGGACACCACATGGTTACCCGAACCGCGTCGCAGCGGCCCAGCTAGTCTTCGACGTCGTGGAAGCGCCGACGCGGGCGAAGCTGGCCGATGGCCGTGACCTGCTGTTCTTCTCGCTGCCCGGGCACTGCCCGGAGCCGGCCGAAGATCGCAGGCTGCTGCCGCGGCGTGACCCCGACCAGTCGCAGTTGCGGTTCGACCGGTCCACCGGACAGTGGGTGATCATCGCGGCGCTGCGCCAAGACCGTACCTACAAGCCACCCGCCGACCAGTGTCCATTGTGTCCGGGTCCGACCGGGCTGACCAGCGAGGTGCCCGCCCCCGACTACGACGTGGTCGTTTTCGAGAACCGGTTCCCGAGCCTGTCCGGTGGCCTGGGTCCGATACCCGCGGCGATTGCGCCTGCCGGTGACGGCTTTGTGTTCGCTCCGGGCCATGGCCGCTGCGAGGTGATCTGCTTTTCCAGCGAGCACACCGGGTCGTTCGCGGATCTGGAACCGGCGCATGCCCGGCTGGTCGTCGAGGCGTGGCGGCACCGCACGGCCGACCTGATGGCCGCGCGGGGTATCGAGCAGGTGTTCTGTTTCGAGAACCGCGGCGAGGAAATCGGGGTGACGCTGACCCACCCGCACGGTCAGATCTACGGCTACCCCCACCTCACACCGCGAACCGCTGAGATGCTGGGCCAGGCGCACGAACATCGAATGCGTCATGGCGGCAACCTCTTTGCCGACATGTTGGCGCGTGAGGTCGCCGACGGTAGTCGCGTTGTGGCGCGCACCGAGCTGTTCACGGCATTCGTACCGTTCGCGGCGCGCTGGCCGGTCGAAGTGCATATCTACCCGAACAGGTTTGTGCACAACTTAATTGATTTGGACGAGGATGAACTCGACGGATTCGCGCAGGTCTACCTCGACGTGCTGCGGCGGTTCGACCGAATGTATTCGTTCCCGCTGCCCTACATTTCGGCGCTGCACCAGTTCGCCGCGACCGACGCCCAGGCCGACGGCTACTTCCACGTCGAGTTGATGTCGATCCGGCGCAGCGCCACCAAGCTCAAGTACTTGGCGGCCTCCGAATCGGCCATGGGCGCATTCATCAGCGACGTCACGCCCGAAAGTGTGGCCCAGCGGCTGCGGGAACTCGGATGACGGTCCGCTACGCTGCTCCGGGGCGCGTCAATCTGATCGGCGAGCACACCGACTACAACCTCGGGTTTGCACTGCCGATTGCGCTGCCGCAGCGCACCGTGGTGACCTTCACCCCGGACCGCAGCGATGCGATCACCGTGGGCAGCGATCGCGCGGACGGCTCGGTGCCCATTCCGCTCGACACCGTTCCCGGTGACGTGCACGGCTGGGCGGCCTACGTAGCCGGGGTGGTGTGGGCACTGCGCCAAGCCGGTCACCCGGTGCCCGGCGGCGCGATGTCGATCACCAGCGACGTGGAGATGGGGTCGGGCCTGTCTTCGTCGGCGGCATTGGAATGTGCGGCGCTGGGTGCGATCGCGTCGGCCGCCGGCGTCACGATCGACGCAAACCAACAGGCGCGGCTCGCCCAGCGTGCCGAGAACGACTATGTCGGCGCCCCAACGGGTTTGCTTGACCAGCTGGCCTCGTTATTCGGTGAGCCGTCGACGGCGCTGCTGATCGATTTTCGCGACCTCACCGTCGAGCCGGTGGCCTTCGACCCGGATGGTTCTGGTGTTGCGCTGCTGCTAATCGACTCCCGCGCACGCCACCGTCACGCCGGCGGTGACTATGCCGCCCGACGCGCTTCGTGCGAGCGGGCGGCCGCTGAACTCGGGGCGTCGTCCCTGCGAGAGGTTCAGGATCGCGGGCCGTCGGTCCTGGCTGCGCTGACCGACCCCGTCGACGCCCGGCGGGCCCGCCATGTGCTGACCGAGAACCGCCGGGTGCTTGATTATGTTGCCGCGCTGCGTGTTTCGGACTACGTCGAAGCCGGGCGCATCCTTTCCGCCTCGCATGCGTCCATGCGCGACGATTTCGAGATCACCACCGGGCACATCGACCTGATCGCCGATACCGCCGTCGGCGCGGGTGCTCTTGGTGCCCGGATGACCGGCGGCGGCTTCGGGGGCTGTGTGATCGCCCTGGTGCCGGCCGACCGCACCGATGCGGTCGGCGCGGCGGTGCGACAGGCAGTGTGTGATAACGGATTTGAGCAGCCGGTGATCACCCGAACCCGGGCGGCCGCGGGCGCGGGCACCCCGCGATGAGCGAACCGGGCGGCTACGTCGAGGTTCGGGCATACGCCGAGCTGAACGACTTCGTCGACCCGCGGTCGCGCGGTCTCACCGTGCGCCGTTCGTTCCGGAGCCATCAGACCGTCAAGGACGTCCTGGAGGCGATGGGCATTCCGCACACCGAGGTCGACCTCATCCTGGTGAACGGCGAACCCGCGGCCTTCGAGCATCGACCCACCGCCGGCGACCGCATCGCGGCCTACCCGATGTTCGAGGCGTTGGACATCGGGTCGACGGCCCGGCTGCGTCCGGCGCCGTTGCGCGATCCGCGCTTCGTCGTCGACGTCAACCTCGGGCGACTGGCGCGGCTGCTTCGCGTGCTCGGCCTCGACGTGTGGTGGTCGAGCGACGCCGACGACCCCACCCTGGCCGAGATCAGCCTGATCCAGCAGCGGATTCTGCTCACCCGCGACCGCGGCCTGCTGAAGCGCAGGGCTATCACCCATGGCCTGTTCGTGCATTCTCAGCACGCCGAACAGCAGACGCTTGAGGTGATCCGGCGATTGGACCTGGGCCAGCGGCTGGCGCCATTCACCAGGTGCCTGCGGTGTAACGGGAAGCTGGCTGCCGTGTCCAAGGACGAGGTGGTTGACCGCCTCGAGCCGTTGACCCGTCGCTACTACCAGGATTTCAGCCGCTGCTCAGGGTGCGGGCGGATCTACTGGGCCGGATCGCATCACGCAAGGCTGGTCGGTCTCGTCGAGCGACTGCGCGCGCAACTTTGACCTACCGGGCCCGCTCCGGCTGGGAGAACGCGGGAACGCTGGTTTGCAATCCGTCAAACATTGCTGCGCGCAATAAACTCCGCTATTGCCCCGGGGTGAACCGGATGGCGATCAGGTGCATCCGGTCGACCGCCTCGGCGAATTCGTCGAGTGTCGGTATTCGCTGATCGCGGAATCTCAATCCGATCATGCGCTGCGCGCGCTTGACGCCATAGGATTCCGCGCACTTGAAGTAGAGGGCGGGTACCTGCACGCGGTCGCGGATGAGTTCGCCGTGCATCACGGTGGTTTTTCCGTCGTAAAGGACCCGGGCCGTCGCGCCGCCGCTGAAGTTCTGCTTCCACGCAGCGCCGGTCAGCGCATACAGATCGTTGTCGATCACATGGGCACTCACTGGAAATGTGAACTGCCGTCCTGACTTTCGCCCGGTGAAGCTCAGCACCATCAGCTGCTTGCCGAAGGGGCCGGCCAGCGGAGTGCGCAGCAGGGCGCCCAGGATCGGGTTGATAGCTTTCATTAGAACCGACGGTGGATGCCCGACGTCTATCGCATACGACTCTTCTGCCATGCCATCACCGTACCTAGTGGCGCCCGGGAGCTTAGCCGCTGATTTGCTCGGCCCCACCACGTCCAACCTGGACCGAGAGCGGAAAGGCATAAGCGGGCTGGGTCGCGTCGGGGCTGTGGTAGAGGCCGATCGTGTGTACACCTGCGGACTTGAACAGTTCGCCTTCCGGATCGGGCCAACGCCAGCTGCACTCCAAGACGCTGAGCCGTCCACCACTGGGCGACCTGGCGACAACGTATCGCCTCGGGTCGTGGTCAGTGCCCGTTCGGGTGTAGACGGCCAGCACCAGCGGCACCGTAATCTACGCGGGCAGCCTTGCCACGTGGAAGCTGGTCATCGGGAAGCCGTCCGCCGTGACTGCCCCTTCTTCGATCACGGCACTGGCTGACGGAGCGAACGCTAGGACATGCACGCGCGCTGACTGTAGCCCGTTGATGCACGCGTCGCACGCCTCAAACGCTCTGGCGGCGCGCTGAGCCTGGTTATGATCTGGCGGTGCCCGACCCGGTGACCGAGCGTCCGGCGATCTGCCTGAACATGATCGTTCGTAACGAGGCCCACATCGTCGGCGAGCTGCTCGGCGTGGTTGCGCCGTTCATCGCCTCGTGGGTGATCGTGGACACCGGTTCCGACGACGGCACCCAGGACGTAATCCGCAGCCGCATGGCTACTTTGGGCATCGCGGGTGAGCTTCACGAACGGCCGTGGCGCAACTTCGGCCAGAACCTGCGGTTGGCGCGGCGCGGGCGCAGCGGGCGGGGGGCAATCCTCCACGGACCGCGACGCAACGAGCCTGCCCGAACTCGACGATGACGCGGATGTGACCCTGTCGACAGTCGTGGTCAGCCAGGGCGCCGTGACCGAACAGACCACAACCGTCAGCGACGAGTCGCTACTGGAGGTGGCGCTGCGCGCCGGGGTCGACGCCCGTTACGCATGTATCAGCGGCGGGTGCGGCACCTGCAAGGCCAAGCTGCTGAGAGGACGGGTGCACACCGAGCGCAACGACGCACCGGGCAACGTCGCCGATGGCTGGATCCTCACCTGCCGGTCCCGGCCGGCCACCGACGTCGTCCACATCGAATACGATCGTTGAAATCCGGTGCCGAACAACAGGATTGACCGCAATCCTGCTGCTGAATCAGACGGTGATCGTCGTTTGCTCGTCGATCGCTTTCATCGCGTCCATTAGCGGCCCCTGGTCCGTGTCGGAGGCGTCGGCGTTGAGCTGCAGCACGAATACCCCGTCCCCGCTGGGAATCACCACGGTCTTCTG
>NZ_DATJYB010000425.1:0-8435 GCF_035499775.1 Mycobacterium sp.
TCGCCCCTGACCATCGCGTCGGGCAAGAAACGCGCCGTGCTGGCCCGCTACGTCCGCAACCACCGGCTTTACGACGCCGTCGACCAATGGGCCTTCTGCGCCCTGCAGACACGCCCCGGCGCCCGCACCTTCTACGACCAACGCCGTGCCGCCGGCGACCTACACCACCAAGCATTACGCGCCCTCGGCAACCGCCTCGTCGGCATCCTGCACGGCTGCCTACGCCACCGAACCCACTACGACGAACACAAAGCCTGGGCACACCGTCAAACCGGCCCCAAAACTCGAGCCGCTTGACACTTACGCAGCTGGGATGTCTAGCCGGTGCCCACGCCAGGCCCGCCCCGCCGCCGCCGGGAGTGCCGAAACTGAACTGAGGCCGCCGAAACTGCACACAGATCGCGATTGAGCGCCAAACCACGCCCTCACTGCAGTCTCGGTGAGCTAGCCGGTCAGGTCGTCGCGTTCGCCGTCGGCCAGCAGCGCGTCGCGAGCACGGGCGACACGGGACCGGATGGTCCCCACGGGGCACCCGCACACCGCCGCGGCATCGGCATAAGACAGGCCGAGCAGCTGTGTGAGCAACAGCGCCTCCCGCTGTTCGGTGATCAGGCCGCCGATCATGGTGGTCACCTCGACGAGATCCTCGAACCCGCGAGTGTGGCGATGGCCGTCGAGCAGGCGTTCGGGATCGGCGCCGGGTGCGGTGCGGGGCCGCGTTTGCGCCTGGCGGATGTGATCGGCGACGACTCGACGCGCGATGGCCAGTAGCCAGGTACGGGCGCTGGAGCGCCCGGAGAACCGCTGAATCGAGCCGATTGCCCGCAGAAACGTCTCTTGGGTCAGATCGTCCGCATTGCCGACGTCCGACAGATAGGTGACAAAGCGCCACACGTCTTGCTGGGTGGCTTTGATGAACGACTCCAGTGCCCGCTCGTTGCCCCGGGCCGCGGCTAAGGCGAGCGCGGTAACGGCTTCGTCGTCGCTCCGCGCGCTCATGGTTTTCCACCTTAAACGGGTGGGCCCGGTGAGTCTACGACTGGCTGTCGTAGGGCCACTCAGGCCGAACTCATAGAAAGCCGAAGGAACCAAACGAAGTCGTCTGCCGACCACTGATTGCAAGCAATCCGGTTGTTTGGAGGGAGGATTCGCGTGAGCGCCCCGATTTGGATGGCGTTGCCGCCGGAGGTCCACTCGGCGATGCTGAGCAGCGGGCCGGGACCCGGTTCACTGCTGGCGGCCGGCGCCGCGTGGTCGTCGTTGAGCACCGAATACGCCGCGGCGGCCGACGAACTCAGCGGGCTGCTGGGCGCGGTTCAAGGCGGGGCCTGGGAGGGGCCCAGCGCGGCACAGTACGTCGCGGCGCATGGCCCGTATCTGGCCTGGCTGCTGGACAGCGTCGCCAACAGCAGCGCCAAGGCCGCACTGCACCAGACGGCCGCCGGCGCCTACAGCGCCGCGCTCGCCGCCATGCCCACGTTGGCCGAACTCGCCGCCAACCACGCCATTCACGCCGTGCTGCTCGCAACGAACTTCTTCGGGATCAACACCATCCCGATCGCCCTGAACGAAGCCGACTACCTGTGCATGTGGCTACAAGCCGCCGAGACGATGACCGCCTACCAAGTCGTCACGGACTCCGCGCTGGCCGCGGTTCCCGCGAACGTGCCCGCGCCGCAGATCGTCGCCCCGGGCGGAGAGGCTCGCGCGGCGGCAACCCAAACCGCGGCAGAGACCAGCACGTCGTGGCAGGACCAGCTTGCGGCCATCATCCAGCAGTACACCTCGAACTTTGCCTGGCCAGTCTCGGCCGACTTGAACCCCGAAGGCTGGCCCATTCCGGCGGTCCCGTTTGCCAACGGGCTCTCCTCTGCGCTGCTGCAAATTCCCGGCATGTCCCCAACGCTTGCCACGACGATTGCCTGGGCCACCTTTCACACGCTGATGATCTTCTGGCCCTTTGGGACACAGGCGGTTCAGCTGGCGATAACGCTGGCCCCGGCAATGGTTGCCGCTGTTCCCGCTGCCGGCGCTGTGGGTGCGGCGGCGGGTGCAGCGGGCGCCGCCGGCATCGCGTTGCCGCTATCGCTGCCGCTGGCTGCTGCAGCGGCGCCGGTGCCGTTGGGGGCTGCGCCGACTCCGACGGTGACGGCCGGTACCCCGGCAAGTGCGGGCAGCGCCCCGAGCGCACCCAACAGTGCCGCGTCAACTACCGCAACGGCGTCCGGCGGCGCGCCGCCTGGCGGCGGTCCCGGGGTCGGATTCGGTCCGGGAGTTTCGGATGGTGTCGGTGCGGGCATGGCCGACTACTTTTATGCCGTGAGCCTGTCGGGATTGTCGGCGCGCAGCAGTGCCAGCGGTCGCTCGCGGCGTAAGTCCTCCGAGCCTGCACCGGACGACGCCGAGGCCGCGGCGACCGGGGCGGCGTCGGCCCGCGAGCGGTTGCGCAGTCGCCGGCGTCGTGGGGGAGAAGCCAAAGATCACGCCTACCGCTACGAGTACCTGGAACCCGAACCGCCGTCGGCGTCCGACACGGGCGCCGGACCGCTCGGATTTGCCGGGGCCGCAAGCAAGCCGACCGGGTTGGTCACCCTGGACAGCGACGGGATGAGCAGCGGGACGAGCATGCCGCTGTTGCCGAGCAGCTGGCAGCGCGACCCGCCTAATGTGGAGTCGTGACAGGCCTTTTCAGGCGCCAGCTGCTCGCAGCAGCCCTATTGGTCCCGCTGGCGGGCTGGGCGCGCCCCGCAAGCGGTGCCCCTCCCGCCACCGACCGCTTTGCCGAACTCGAGCGACAGTACGGCGCTCGGCTCGGGGTGTATGTGCCCGCGGGCAGCCCAACCGCGGAGATCGCCTACCGGGCCGACGAGCGGTTCGCCTTCTGCTCGACGTTCAAGGCGCCGCTCGTCGCGGCCGTGCTGCAGAAGAATCCGCTCACCCATCTGGACACGGTCGTCACCTACACGCGAGACGACATCCGGTCGGTCTCGCCGGTCACCGAGCAACACGTCGAGACCGGAATGACCATCGGGCAGCTGTGCGATGCCGCGATCCGGTACAGCGACGGCACCGCCGCCAACCTTTTGCTCGCCGATATCGGCGGCACCGCCGCCTTCACCGCCTACCTGCGCAGCCTGGGAGACAACGTCAGCCGCCTGGACCAGCAAGAGCCGGAGCTGAACCGCGACGCCCCGAACGACGAGCGAGACACCACGACTCCGCGCGCGATCGCCCTTGTCTTCCAACAGCTTGTGCTGGGCGACGCGCTGCCCCCCGACAAGCGGACGCTGCTCACCGATTGGATGGCGGGCACCACCACCGGCGCCAAACGTATCCGGGCGGGATTTGCCGCCGACTGGAAAGTGGCCGACAAAACCGGAAGCGGCGACTACGGCCGGGCCAACGACGTCGCGGTCGTGTGGTCGCCGACCGGTGTCTCTCATGTGGTGGCGATCCTGACCGATCGCGCCGGCGGCGGGTCTGACGCGGAGCCCCGCGAGGCGCTCATCGCCGCCGCGGCCGGGCTCGTCGCGGCGCAACTGATCAGCCCCTAACCCGGGTACTCTCGCGATCTATGAGCGTCGTTCCCGGCGGTCCATTTGAGATTGTGGAGCTGCGGGTACACGGCGTGTCAGGTTCGCCGCCAGCCCAGCTGCTGCATTATCCGTCCGAGCTAGTCGAGCTGTGCTACGGCGACGACAACGTCGGCTTTTACCGACGCAGCGATGACTCGGCGGTCGTGACGTCCGACGACCCCGACTCACCCACCCCGCGCCCCGCCGGGTTGGTGTCCGAAGCGTTCTCCTGGGGTCACCTGACCTCCGGGCCGGCGACGCGGGCTCTGTGGCTGCTATTTCTGCCGTTCGTTCTCGTCAATCTCGCCCACTGGATGCTGCCGCCGACTGAGGTCAAACCCAGCAGATGGGCGTCGTGGTCGGTGCGGTTATTGCGGGTCTTTGGGCTCACGTTGTCAGTCACCTTGCTGTTCGCGATGATGTCGGTGCTTGTCGACCTGGTGGGCTGGCAATGTCCGGACCTTCCGCAGTGCTCGGACCGGTTGGGTCCGTTGCGGGTCCTATCCGGGTGGACGCCGGGGATGCGCTTGGCAGCGACGGCGGCTCCCGTGCTGGCGGTCGTGGCGGTGCTGCTGCTGATCGGAAAGCCGAACCCGCGGATCGGTGAGCCCCCGCCCGATGCCGCGAAACGCGGCACATCACCGCTGACCAACCCGAACTTTTGGAATGGGGACCCTTCCGTCAGCCGACTGCGCGCCTGTCACATGACGGTCTGGTTCTCGACGGTCGCGGCGTTGGTTCTCGCCGCTTCGTGGACGATCACGGGTACCTCACCGCGCACGCCTACCGCGGTACTTCTCGTCGTGCACCTCGTGTTCGTCTTGGCGGGCCTCGTCTTCACGTTCTGGGACCGCGTCACCGCCCGCGGTGGCAGGGGCCTGCGCCGCGACCAGGGCGATCGCACCCACAGCTGGCCCCAGTGGATGTGGCTGTCGTCGATGGCCCTGAGCATCGCATCGCTCGGTTGGGTGTTCGGCAGCCACTGGTACGCGGGCCATCGCAACCCCGGCAGCAAGATCGCGGTGCACGGACCCCTGCCATACCTCCCGACGGCGACACGATGGCTGATCGGTGTTCAGCTGCTGCTCCTGCTGGCGCTCCTGGTGGCGACGTGGCTGTCGAGGCGGTCAGCTGCGCATCTGCCGTCCGACTACCGCCCCACGCTCAGGGGTCTGACGGCACCGTGCGTTGCCACCCTTGCCTGGCTGATCGGCGGCGAAGCATCGGTCGCCGTCGGCTTCTGGGTATCGCGTTACCTGGGTCAGCCCGTCGGATCGGCCGAGGCCGCCGCGGCGGTGACGCAGCACAATGCTGACGCACTCCGGGCCGCATCGACCAGCGTGATCGGGATGGCGAACCCCGCGAATGACGCGACCGAGTCGTCATCGAAGATGCTTCGGGATTTCGTCAACGCAGCCAACGGGCAGGCGCCACTTCAACTTTCGGCTGTGTACTTCGTCGCCTCGATGGTCAACCTGGTGGTGATCGCGGCGGTGATCATCATGGCCGTCACGACGGCCGTGCTGACTTGGCACCGTGGCCGCACCCGGATTTTGCAACAGACCTGGTCCGACTATGGCGACGCCGAAAAGGAGGGCAAGAGGCTGACAGTGATGCGAACCGCCCGGGCTAGGGCGATCTCAGACGCGCGGGCGTGGGCTGCACTGACTGACCATGTACCCGTGCTGCTGGCCAGTGTGATCGTCGTGGCCGTTGTCGCCGGCGCAATCTTCTCTACGCTCGTACCTTCGTGGCTGGGCGGCGCCACCGTGCGCTCAGGCTGGACAGCCGTTCTTCTGACCGGCCAGGGTGTTACCGCGTTTGTCGCCACTGCGGCAGTGGGGCTTGCGTATAAAGCCTTTCGGAGTTCGGAAACCCGGCGTCGCGTGGCGGTGATGTGGGACGTGGTGACGTTTTGGCCGCGCGCGGCGCATCCGTTGGGACCGCCCTGTTATGGGGAACGCGCCGTGCCCGATCTGTGGCTGAGGTCAACGCTGCTGGCCCGCGAGTCCAAAGTCGTCATGGCGGCGCATAGCCAAGGATCGGTCATCGGTGCCGCCGCGCTCTTGATCAACGCCGTCCCGGCGGGCGAGGCCGCAGCTGCCCCGGCGGAGACGTCATTGCTGTCTCGACCCGTAGCCGTGCTGACCTTCGGGTGCCCTCTTCGTCGCCTTTATGCGCGAAACTTCCCTGCTTACTTCGGGTTTGACACGCTCGAACTGCTGAAAGCACAGGCAACCGGTACGTCTTCTCGGTGGGTGAATTTGTGGGCTTTGACGGATCCGATCGGCGGCTGGGTTCTCACCGAAGACCTCGGCCCGCCGCCGGTTGATACCCCCACCGGCAACACGGTCGATCGCCGGCTTCTCGATGCCACGGCGCTCGAACCCGTCAACGGCCGATACCCGCCGATCTGCGGGCATTCGGGGTTCTGGACCCGCCGTGAATACGCAGAGGCCCTGGCCGCGTTGACAACTCGCATCGTCCAGCCGCCGGCCCCGCCCGTGCCGGCGCCGCCTAGCCCGACCGAGCCCACCCCGTTTCGCTTACCGGCCGCCGGCGAATGAGGGACGGTTAGGCGGGGTAGCGTCGGGGGGTGAACACCTGGTCACCGGAATCTGTTGCGTGCCATTGTGTTTGGGATGATCCGACGATCAGCAGGCAGCGCATGTCGACGTCGGCGGGGTCCAGGTCGGCCAGCCGCACGACGCGGACTTCTTCGTCGGGGCCGGACACGTTACGTCCGATTACCACCGGAGTACCGGGGTCGCGGTGGGCCAGCAGCACATCTCGCATGGCGCCGACCTGCCAGGTTCGCGACTTGGAGGCCGGGTTGTAGATCGCCAACACCAGGTCGGCGGCGGCCGCGGCTTCCAGGCGCGCGGTGATCACGTCCCACGGCTTGAGCCGGTCGGACAACGAGAGGACCGCGTAGTCGTGGCCCAGGGGAGCGCCGACCCGACTGGCGACGGCCTGGGCGGCGGTCATCGCCGGAATCACCCTGATCCGCACACCGGGCCACTGCTTGGCTTCCTCCAACACAGCCGTGGCCATCGCGAACACCCCCGGATCGCCCGACGACACCACCGCCACCGCGTGGCCCCGATCGGCGAGCGAGCAGGCTAGTCGCGCACGCGCCGGTTCGTCGGTGTTGTCGCTGGGGTGGCGTCTCTGGCCGTCGCGGACCGGAACGCGGTCCAGGTAGCCGCCGTAGCCGATCAGGTCTGTGGCCGTGGCCAATTCGCGTCGGCTTTGCGGCGTCATCCAGTCCGTGTCGCCCGGTCCCAAACCCACCACGGCTACGGTGCCGGCGGTGCCGGAATGCCTGCGCCCGCCCGGCAGCATGGCCAGCGAGAAGTAGGGCACGCTGGTCTCGTCGACGTCGGCGGCCGGCAGCACGCGTTGCGCCGGGGTGCTGGCCCGCTCCACGTAGAACGCGTCGTCGAGCTGGCCGGACGCCGAAAGTGCTTCGCGGACATTGTGATACGAGCGGCCCAGTTTGAGTACCACGGCCGCGTCCGCGTCGGCCAGGCGGCGCGTCAGCTCGGCGACCGGCAGGGTGCCCGGCAGCACCGACAACACCTCGTCGCCGGCAACCAGTGGCGTCGCGACGGCCGCCGAGGCGGCGCTCACCGAGGTCACGCCGGGCACGATCACCGCGTTGAACCGCTGCGTCAGCCGAGTGTGCAAATGCATGTAGGAGCTGTAGAACAGCGGATCGCCCTCGGCGAGCAGCGCCACGCTGCGGCCCGCGTCCAGGTGCGCCGCGATTCGCTCGGTGGCCTGCGCGTAGAAGTCCTCGAGCGCGCCGGCGTAACCGCCGGGATGGTCGGTCGTCTCGGTGGTCACCGGATAGACCAGGTGCTCCTCGATCTGGCCGGGCCGCAGATACCGTTCGGCGATGCCGCGCGCGATGCTGCGACCGTGGCGCGCGCTGTGGTACGCCACGACATCGGCCTCGCCGATCACCCGAGCGGCCTTGACCGTCACCAACTCCGGATCACCGGGCCCCAACCCGACTCCCCACAGCGTGCCCCGCTCGGTCACTCGGCTGCGATCGCGTTGACGGCCGCGGCGGCCATGGCGCTGCCACCGCGGCGGCCCCGCACCACCAGATAGGACATGCCGCGGGGTCGGTCGATGAGCTCCTGTTTGGACTGCGCCGAGCCGACGAATCCGACCGGCCCGCCCAGCACCGCGGCGGGCGCCGGAACTCCCTCGTCGATCAGTTCGAGCACCCGGAACAGCGCGGTGGGCGCGTTGCCGATCGCCAGCACCGCGCCGGGCATCCGGTCCGCCCACAGCTCCACTCCGGCCGCCGAGCGGGTGGTCTGCCTACGCGCGGCCAGCTCGGCCGCGCGTGGATCGGCGACCAGCGACACCACTTGGTTGTCGGCGGGCAGCCGCGCGGTGGTAATGCCGGCGGCCACCATCGACGAGTCGCACAGCACCGGAGCGCCGTCCCGCAGAGCGGTGCCGGCCCGCTCGACGACGTCGTCGGTGTAGGCGATGTGTTCGGTGAGGTCGATCTGTCCGCAGGTGTGGATCAGCCGGACCACCACCCGTGCGACATTGGCGGGGAAGCGGGTCAGGTCGGCTTCGGCCCGGATGGTCGCAAACGACTGACGGTAGATCTCGTCGGCGTCGCGCAGGTAGTCGAGCACCCGCCCACCTTAAGACCTGAGCAACCGGTATCCCGTCCCGGTGGCGACCAGGACCTCACCGGTCGGCGGGCTGCCGCAGGCCCGTTCGCAGCCGACGAAGTGGCGGTGCGCCGGGTAGGCCCCGTCCAGCGACTGCGCCGCGTCGGCCCGCACGTCGGCGGCTGAGTGGGCGCAACCGGGGCTGCCGGTGCAGGAG
>NZ_DATJYB010000426.1:0-12237 GCF_035499775.1 Mycobacterium sp.
CGCCAGGTGACCGCTTTCCACGCCGGCGGCCGGGTCGAGTACGCAGTCGATGATCGACGGCCCGTTCGACGCGATTGCCGCAGCAAGTGCCGACCGCACTTCGGCAGGTGTGGTGACGTGATATCCCTTGCCGCCAAACGCCTCTGCGATCAGCTCGTGTCGCGCCTGCGCGTTCAGGACGGTCGGCGCCGGGTCGGTTCCAGAGACCGATTCGTCGCCGCGGTAGACGCCACCGTTGTTGAGGATGACGACCGTCACCGGCAGCCGGTAGCGGCAGATCGTCTCGATTTCCATGCCGCTGAAGCCAAATGCGCTGTCGCCCTCGATCGCGACAACCGGCTTGCCGGTCTCGACCGCGGCGGCGATGGCGTAGCCCATGCCGATGCCCATCACTCCCCAGGTCCCCGTGTCGAGACGGTGCCGCGGCACCTCCATGTCGATGACGTTGCGGGCGAGGTCGAGCGCATTGGCACCTTCGTTCACCAGATAGGCGTCCGGATTAGCTTGCAGCACTGAGCGAATAGCGCCGAGCGCGTTGTAGAACCGCATCGGGTGTGGATCCTCGGTCAGCCGCTGCCGCATCTTGGCGTCGTTGGTCGCCTTGCGCTCGGCGAGTTCGTCGATCCATTCCGGCGGAGCGCCGACGGGACGCGCGGCCACACCGTCGAGCAGCGCTGACATCACCGAACCGATGTCGCCGGCCAGCGGCGCAGCGATCGGGCGGTTGCTGTCGAATTCCGAAGGTGCGATATCGATTTGGATGAACTTGGTATCGGCAGCCCACTGCGGCGATTCGCCGTGGCCGAGCAGCCAGTTGAGCCTGGCGCCGACCAGCAAGACCGCGTCGGCCCGGGCTATCGCAAGCGAGCGCGCCGCGGCCGCGGACTGCGGGTGTGAGTCCGGCAGCAATCCCTTGGCCATCGACATCGGCAGAAACGGAATTCCGGTGGCTTCCACGAACTCCCGAATCACGCCGTCGGCCTGCGCATACGCCGCGCCCTTGCCCAGCACGATCAGCGGTCGCCGTGCCTGGGCGAGCACGTCCAGGGCGCGCTCGACCGCATCCGGTGCCGGCAGTTGGCGGGGAGCCGGATCGACGAGGCGCCAGATGGTGTCCGCAGCCGCGGCGGCATCCATCGCGTGGCCCAGCACCTCACCCGGGATGTCGAGGTAGACGCCGCCGGGCCGGCCGGAGATCGCGGTGCGAATGGCCCGTGCCACACCGATCCCGATGTCCTCGACGCGGCCGATCCGATAGGCCGCCTTGGCGAAAGGCCTTGCGGCGTTGAGTTGGTCGAGATCCTGGTAGTCACCGCGCTGCAGATCCACCAGCGGTCGCTGGCTGGATCCGGAGATCTGCACCATCGGGAAGCAGTTCGCGGTGGCGTTGGCAAGTGCGGGAAGTCCGTTGAGAAAGCCGGGCCCGGAGGTCGTCAGGCACACGCCTGGGCGGCGGGTGAGGAATCCGGCCGCGGCAGCGGCGTTTCCGGCCGAAGTCTCGTGCCGGAAACCGATGTAGCGGATGCCGGATGCCTGCGCAACACGGGCCAGGTCGGTGATCGGGATACCGACCACCCCGTAGATGGTCTGCACGTCGTTGGCCTTGAGGGCGTCCACGACGAGGTGGAAGCCGTCGGTCAACGCCGCCGCTCCGCCGGGGGCTGCTGAATTTGTGGTCATCGCACGACTCCTCATTGCTGGTGGTGTTCGCGTCTTCGCCATCACTTTTGTCCGGGTGCGTTCTCGTGTCCAAGACGAGGCCGCTATCCAGCGATCAACGCCGTCTATCAAGCAGGCATCGGTGCAGGTCGGAGCTACTGACGGCTGTTTAATAAGAGCCGGTTATCAATCGTGAGCGAATGGGTATTAGACCTGCGGACATGTCGCCCGGCATGGTGTTGATAACAGTGCTTTTCACATCGAGTAGTTAAGGAGCAGGGACGGTGACATCGCAGACATTGCACACGATCACCCGGAGCGACGTTCCGGCCATGCCATCCCAGGCGGAGGTGACCAACGGAATGCCCAGCCCGCGCATAGCCGACCTGATCGAGGTCGCGGCCACCCGGCTGCCGGAGGCTTCGGCGCTGGTCGTCACCCCCGATCGGATAGCGGTGAGCTACCGCGAGTTGGTCCGTCTGGTGGACAATCTGGCCGGCCAGCTCAAGCGGCATGGCCTGCTGCCGGGTGATCGGATCGCTCTGCGCGCCGGCAGCAACGCCGAATTCGTCGTCAGCCTGTTGGCGGCGTCGCGGGCGGACCTGATCGTCGTCCCGCTGGACCCGGCCCTGCCCGTCAGCGAGCAGCGCGTCCGGTCCGAGGCGGCGGGCGTGCGGGTGGTGCTGGTCGACGGTGACGTGCCGGGCGACCGGCGCGAACCGGAACTGCGGTGGTGGCGGGTCTCGGTGACACCCGACAACCCCCGGGACCCCGACAACCCCCGCGACGTCGGCCTGTCCGTTCACCTGGACGCGGCGACGGTGGCCAACGCGGTGACGTCGGCGCCCGCCGGGCTGCGGCACGACGACGCGATGATTATGTTCACCGGCGGGACGACGGGCGTGCCGAAGATGGTTCCGTGGACCCACGGCAACATCGCCAGCTCAGTCCGGGCCGTCATCGCCGGGTACCGGCTCGGCCCGCAGGACGCGACCGTTGCCGTGATGCCGCTGTACCACGGGCACGGGCTGATCGCCGCGCTGCTGTCGAGCCTGGCATCGGGCGGAACGGTGTTGCTGCCGGCTCGCGGGCGGTTCTCGGCGCACACGTTCTGGGATGACATCGCGGCAGTCGGAGCCACCTGGTACACGGCGGTGCCCACGATTCACCAGATCCTGTTGGAGCGGGCCAAGACTGACTCGTCGCCCAGGCGAGCATCGCTGCGCTTCATCCGCAGTTGCAGCGCGCCGCTCACTCCGGAGACGGCGCAGGCGCTCCAAGAGGAGTTTTCGGCGCCGGTGGTGTGTGCCTTCGGCATGACCGAGGCCACCCACCAGGTGAGCACGACCGGCACTGATCAAAGCGAAAGCCCCGCCGGGACAACCGGTCTGGTCGGCCGGTCGACCGGGCCGGAGGTCCGCATCGCTGGGCCCGACGGGCGGCCGCTGCCCACGGGTGCGGTCGGAGAGGTCTGGCTGCGCGGGCCCAGCGTGGTGCGCGGCTACCTCGGCGACCCGGCGATCACCGCCGCCAACTTCACCGAGGGCTGGCTGCGCACAGGTGATTTGGGATCACTGTCGATGGCCGGCGATCTGACCATCCGCGGCCGGATCAAGGAACTCATCAACCGCGGCGGTGAGAAGATCTCCCCCGAGCGCGTCGAGGGCGTGCTGGCCACTCACCCGAATGTGCTGGAAGTGGCCGTGTTCGGGGTGCCGGACAAGATGTACGGCGAGACGGTGGCCGCGGTGCTTGTTCCCCGGGTGTCGCCCGCACCGACGCCGGCGGAGCTCGCGGTGTTCTGCCGGGAGCGGCTGGCAGCCTTCGAGGTGCCCGCCAGCTTCCGCGAGGTCAAGGCACTGCCGCACACCGCGAAGGGCTCACTCGACCGCCGCGCCGTGGCCGAGCAGTTCGGCGGCGGGGCGTGAAGCCTGGTTTCCCCAAACGGCTCGTGCGCCGGATTCGCCGATGCGGTAGGTCTGCAACAGCACGGTGATCGCGGCCACGATCACCAGAACCGAAACCGTGGCGTGCAAACCGATTTTCACGGCGCGTCCGCGCGCCTGGCGAATGTGCACGGCGGTCAGCAGCGCCAAGGCGGCCACCAGCGCGGCCACCATGTAGATCAGCGTCGAACCCAGATTCGCGTGGGTGTCGAGCACGGGCGAGACGTGTCTGGCCTTCCCGATCAGCCACTCACCCGAGCTGGCGGTCAGCGGGGTCAGCACGAGGGTGGCCGCCGCCAACACCAGCACCAGCCAGATCAGCCGTCGCCGCGCGGCCGGCCACAGCGCGCAGACGATCGCCAGGATCGCGGTGAGCGGACCCAGCACGACGACGAAGTGGTTGAGCAGTATGTGGGCGGGAAGGCCGTTGATCGTCGACATGCTGCTGGGCTTCAGCGCCGCTCGATGCTCATGCCGTCGTCTTCACCTTGGCGGCCGCGGATTCCGGCATCGGCTCGTAGCGGGCGAACGCACGGGTGAACGAAGCGGCTCCGTGCGCCAGTGAGCGCAAATCGATTGCATACCTGGTCAATTCGACCTGAGGCACTTCGGCTTTGACCACCGTGCGTTCGTGACCGGCGGCCTCGGTGCCGAGCACGCGGCCGCGCCGACCGGACAGGTCGCCCATCACCGCGCCGACGTAGTCGTCGGGCACGAGCACCGAGATCTCGTCGATCGGCTCGAGCAGCATCACCTTCGTCGCCGAAGCCGCCTCACGCAAGGCCAGCGCACCCGCCGCTTGAAACGCGAAGTCCGACGAGTCCACGCTGTGGGCCTTCCCGTCGAACAAGGTGACGCGCAGGTCGACCACCGGGTAACCGGCGTGCACTCCCTTTTCCATCTGCGCACGGACACCCTTCTCCACGCTGGGGATGTAATTGCGCGGCACCGACCCGCCGACCACCTTGTCGACGAATTCGAACCCGGAGCCCTCCGGCAGCGGTTCCACCTCGATGTCGCACACCCCGTACTGACCGTGTCCGCCGGACTGCTTGATGTGGCGACCATGCCCTTTCGCCTTGCCGGCGAAGGTTTCTCGCAGCGGCACGCGCAGCTCCACCGTGTCCACGGTTACGCCGTAACGGTTGGCCAGCGCGTCGAGCACCACCCCGACGTGGGCCTCGCCCATGCACCACAGCACTATCTGGTGCGTCTCCTGATTCTGCTCGATCCGCAGTGTCGGATCTTCAGCGGCCAACCGGCCCAAGCCGACCGACAACTTGTCCTCGTCGGCCTTGGCGTGGGCCTGAATGGCGACCGGCAGCAGCGGCTCGGGCATGGTCCAGGGCCTCAGCACGAGCGGCTCGGCCTTGTCGGAGAGCGTGTCACCGGTTTCGGCCCGGCTCAGCTTGCCGATCGCACAGATGTCCCCGGCCACCACGGCCGGCGCGGGGCGCTGCTGCTTGCCGAGGGGGAAGGACAGGACCCCGATACGTTCGTCTTCGTCATGGTCGGGGTGGCTGGTGCCGGAGCCGTTGGATTCCCCGAAAAACGAGGCGAAATGGCCCGACACGTGCACCGTCGCGTCGGGTTTGATGGTCCCGGAGAACACCCGGACCAGGCTGACCCTGCCGACGTAGGGGTCTGACGTCGTCTTCACCACCTCGGCCAGCAGCGGCGCGCTGGCGTCACAGGCGAGCTCGGCATGCGGAGCGCCCGCCGGCGTAAATACCTCCGGCAGTGGGTGTTCCATCGGGGACGGAAATCCGCGGGTGGCGACCTCGAGCAGTTCCAGGGTGCCGATGCCGGTGCCGCTGCACACCGGGATCACCGGGAAGAACGAGCCGCGCGCGACGGCTCTCTCCAGATCCTCGATGAGCACCGACTCGTCGATCGACTCGCCGCCGAGATAGCGGTCCATCAGGGACTCGTCTTCGGACTCCTCGATGATTCCTTCGATCAGGGTGCCGCGCGCCTCCTCGATGCGATCCTCGTCCGCCGAGTCGGGGGGACCCAGGGTCCGCTTACCGTCCGAGTACGTGTACCTGGTCTGCGACAGCAATCCGATCAGACCGCTAGCGGTCGGCAGGTAGAGGGGTAAAACCTTGTCGCCGAACGCGTTTTGGGCCGCGTCCAGAGCTTCCGCGTAGTTCGCCCGGGCGTGGTCGAGCTTGGTGATCACCACTGCGCGGGGCATGCCGACCTGGCTGCACTCCTGCCACAGGGATTTGGTCGGCTCGTCGACGCCTTCGTTGGCCGCGATGACGAACAGAGCGCAATCGGCGGCCCGCAACCCGGCCCGCAGTTCGCCGACGAAATCGGCGTATCCGGGGGTGTCGACGAGGTTGATCTTGATGTCGTTGTGTGACAGCGAGGCGACCGCGAGGCCGACCGAGCGCTGTTGCCGGATCTCGGCGTCGTCGAAGTCGCAGACGGTGTTGCCCTCGGTGACCGAACCCGCCCGGTTCAAGACACCGGCCGCGACGAGCAAGGCTTCGACGAGGGTGGTTTTACCACCGCCCGACGGCCCCACCAGAACCACGTTGCGGACGGCGTTGGGTCCGTCCGCAGTGGGGGCGGCACCCGCCCCCTGGGAAGCACTCGCTCTGTCCGCCATGGCTGTCCTCCAGTTCTCCGGGTAGCTGCGCTCGCCCCGCGAGCGGGCAGTGAGGTGTGTCCCAGCCCACAGGAGGCAGTAAGCAACTTTTCCCCCAACAGCCGCCCAACACAAGGGTCCAGGGATGCGTATCGCCTGTAAGGCGTCTCGTCCTGGTAGCTGCGTATGTCATGCTTCTTCCCGCTGTCATCGCTACCTGGGGGAGGTCATTCATGTCCATTTGCCGATTCCTCGCCATCGCCGGCGCCTTCGCCGCGCTGGCCGGCTTTGCCGCCGTACCCTCCGCGAACGCGGCTCCGCAGCCGGGGGACCCGTGCTCCGCACCCGGCACCTCGGCAGGCGGCGCCTTGTGGTGCGACATGCAGGCCCAGCTGTGGATCAGCAGGGGACCTGCGACGGTCGGTCAACCGTGCAGCACGCTGGGCGATGTCAGGCTCGCGAGTGGCGAGAACCTCGCACATTGCGCACAGACCGGGTCGGGCCTGGTTTGGGTAGCAGGCTCGCGGTGACGCCCTCCGTGTTCGTGGTCACCTCAATCACCAGGCCGAGCCGCTTCTGACGCCTCCCGGATCAGGAGACGAGGGCGGTCACCATCGCCGTTACTTCCCGGATGGCCGCGGCACCAATGTTGCCGATCGGCTCATCCGGGGCCACCCGTGGCAGCTACTGAATGAGCTCGGGGAGCACGACGCCGTCCGGCTTCGCCGTTGCGACGATCATCGCCATTGTGGTGTCGGGAATTTGGCCTGGGATAAAGGGGCAAGTGATCACCCGCCCTGTGTCAGCGGCCAGATGGATGTCGTTGGATAGCACCGTGACATATAACTCGTGATCGCTGTCGCGCCGAGGTGCGATGTCGCCCGGGCGGATCACAGCCCGGCGGCGCGGTTCGCGTCGTAGACCCGCCGCGCGTAGGCACCGATGTCGAGCGCTGGGACGGTCTTTTCGGTGTAGTTCGTCAGGGTGATTCGCAGGTGTTCGTTGCGCAGCGCCTGCTCGATCATTTCCGATCGGTTCAGACCGGCCGCTTTCGCATCAGAGTCGGCCGCGGCCAGCACTCCCTGATCCACTGTCACCGACACCTAGTCCTTAGCACGTTCTTTATCCTACTTTTGGTAGGACTCCATAGCGTTCAGCCGACCGGGCAGCATTGCCGCGTGCTCAGGCGTGCCAGCTGGACCAGCGGCGCACGGCGACCGCGATGACCGGTCCGTTCAACGAAACCGATTGGTACTGAGGATATTTGGCGCGCAACAGCCGGTAGCCGGTGTGCATCGCCTGGTCGCCGGAATGGATCGTGGCGACACCGTCGGCCCGGACCCACCACAACTGCGTCCAGTCCTCGGCGTAGTGGTCGACGATCAGGCTGACCTGTGGATTGGCCTCGATGTTGGCCAGCCGGCGCAGTCGCTGCGTCGTCTTCGGCTTCGCGTCCACAGCGGTGTAGATGAGGTCTTGGTCGACCGCGAACACCACCGGAACCAGGTGCGGTACACCTTCGGATGTCACCGTGGCCAGTCGCGCCACCGGGGACTGGGCGAACCTGACCGCCGAGTCGAACTCGCTCACCGAAGCAGCTTAATAGCGTGTCCGCCGCAGCTACCCGGGTCGGTTATCAAGAAGTTGTTGAGGATCCGTATAGGGACCGGCTTGACCCTGTCTTGATCGGGCAAAAGCCCGATCCCCTCCCCCTCACACGCAAGGAACTTCACATGTTCACGCACCGCATCCTCGCAGCAGTCACCACCGCGCTCGGCGCCGCCGCCATCGCGCTTACCGTTGCTACCGCCGGCATCGCGTCTGCCAACGGCGTCGACGACACCTACGTGGCCCAGATGAAGGGCGTGGGCGTCAACTTCCCGCCTGACAAAGCAGGCCAAGCCGGCCACGCGATCTGCAACGCACTGTCGGCAGGGGCTACCGGAGCCCAGCTGACGAAGGCGATGGCCGGCCAGGGCTTTACCGAAAAGCAGAGTAAAGCCATGGTCCGTTTTGCGGCGCAGGACTACTGCCCGCAGTTCTCCAACCAAGCCCGCGCGTAGCACCACATCCACCGAGGTAGGGGAGCCCGGTACCGGGACCCCCTACTTCCGTGCGGAATGGCCCACCGGACTGCGCAACACCGGAGTACTCGGTGCCCCGCGGGCGCTAACTTAACTTCATGCAGGCCGAGACCCAGATCGCCAACCTCCTCTATCGGTACGCCGAATGCATCGACGCCGGCGACCTGCCCGGGGCCGCCGCGCTCTTCGAGCATGCCCGGATCAAGGTCGGCGGGCCCGATCCCAGCCATGACACCGTCGATGCCGCCCGCCTGCTGGGGATTTGGCAGTCGCTGATCATGCTCTATCCGGACGGGACGCCCCGAACCAAACATGTGGTGAGCAATCCCATCATCGAGGTCGACGAGGACGCCGGCACCGCCAACTGCCGCAGCTACTACACGGTGCTACAGCGGACCGACACGCTTCCGCTGCAGACCATCGTCACCGGCCGCTATCACGACCTATTCGAACGCGTCGACGGCCAGTGGCGGTTCTGCTACCGGGACCTCACGCTCATCGACATGGTCGGAGATGTCAGTCAGCATCTCACCCATCCCAGCGCGGTCAGCTGAGCCCGCCAGGTTGGCATCCCGCGATGTGGCTACCTGGACTACGGTGATCTGAACAAAGCCGGCTAGCCCAGACCCAAAGGCTGGGACAATTTTGGTTCTTCCCCCAATGCAGGAGGTTACGGGATGAGCAAAGCGCACCACCGCCCCCTCAGGTGGTCATGGCTGGTCAGCGTGCTGGCCGCGATCGGACTGGGGTTGGGCCTGGTCACGCCGCAGGTCCACGCTGGGCCTCCTGGGCCCCCAGGGTCATCGACACTGGTGCTCGGCCGGTTCGGCGAGCGGCCCGCGCTACCGCTCGACCCCGCGGCCACCGTCGGGCCGCAGGTAGTCAACATCAGCACCAGGTTCGGCTACAACAACGCCATCGGAGCCGGAACGGGCATCGTCATCGATCCCAATGGCGTCGTGCTGACCAATAACCACGTCATCTCGGGCGCCACCGACATCAACGCCTTCAGCATCGGCGACGGCCGGACCTACGGCGTCGACGTGGTCGGCTACGACCGCACCCAGGATGTCGCGGTGCTGCAGCTACGCGGCGCCGGCGGCCTGCCCGCCGCCGCAATCGGCGGCGGGGTCAGCGTCGGAGAGCATCTCACCGCGCTGGGCAACGCCGGCGGCGGGGGTGGAGCGCCCACCGCGGTGTCCGGCCGCGTGGTCGCGGTCAACCAGAGCGTCTCGGCGACCGACACCCTGACCGGCGCCACCGAGAACCTGCGCGGGTTGATCCAGGTCGATGCCGCGATCAAGCCCGGCGACTCGGGTGGCCCCCTGGTGAACCAGGGTGGGCAGGTCGTCGGCATGAACACCGCCGCTACCGAGAGTTACAAGATGTCGGGCGGGCAGGGCTTCGCCATTCCGATCGGCCAGGCGATGGGGGTGGCCGGCGCCATCCGGAGCGGCGCCGGCTCGAACACCGTGCACATCGGTCCGACGGCCTTCCTTGGCCTGGGCGTTGTGGACGGTGGTGGCGGCGCGCGGGTCGAACGTGTGGTCGGCAGCGGCCCCGCCGCGGCCGCCGGGATCTCCGTTGGCGACGTCATCATCCAGGTCGACGGTGTCCCCATCAATTCGGCCACCGCGATGACGGATGTGCTGGTCCCGCATCACCCGGGGGACACCATCCTGATGACCATTCGCACCAGGTCGGGCGACACCCGCACCGCGAACGTCACGTTGGTCGACGGCCCTCCGGCCTGACGTCGCGTATACTGCCCGCCGGGCCAATTCGTTTGTGGCCGCACGCAATTCCCTTCCGGGTGATTCCCGAAGCCGTGCCTCGGGTACACGTGGCATCGTGGAATTGATGAACGACGCAGACCGCGCTGTCGAGGTTGTCGAGCACCATTCCCATCACTCAGGGGAAGGCAGTCACGTCGAAGGCGGTGTGGTCGAGCACCCGGATGCCGAGGATTTCGAGAACGCCGCCGCCCTGCCGGCCGATCCGACCTGGTTCAAACACGCGGTGTTCTACGAGGTTCTGGTCCGGGCTTTCCGTGATGCCAACGCCGACGGGTCGGGTGACCTGCGTGGCCTGATCGGACGCCTGGACTACCTGCAGTGGTTGGGCATCGACTGCATCTGGCTGCCCCCGTTCTACGACTCACCGCTGCGTGACGGCGGCTACGACATCCGGGACTTCTACAAGGTGCTGCCCGAGTTCGGGACGGTGGATGATTTCGTCGCGCTGCTCGACGCGGCGCACGAGCGGGGGATCCGGGTCATCACGGACCTGGTGATGAACCACACTTCGGAGTCGCACCCGTGGTTTCAGGAGTCTCGTCACGACCCCGACGGACCCTACGGCGACTTCTATGTCTGGAGCGACACCAGCGAGAGATACACCGATGCCCGGATCATCTTCGTCGACACCGAAGAATCGAACTGGACCTTCGATCCGGTGCGTCGCCAGTTTTACTGGCATCGGTTCTTCTCGCACCAGCCCGACCTGAACTACGACAACCCGGCCGTGCAAGAAGCGATGATCGATGTTCTTCGGTTCTGGCTGGGCCTGGGTATCGACGGTTTTCGGCTGGACGCGGTGCCCTATCTCTTCGAGCGTGAGGACACCAACTGCGAGAACCTGCCCGAGACGCACGCATTCCTCAAGCGGGTCCGCAAGGTCGTCGACGACGAATTCCCCGGCCGGGTGCTGCTGGCCGAGGCCAATCAGTGGCCCGCCGACGTCGTCGAGTACTTCGGCGACGCCACCACCGGCGGCGACGAATGCCACATGGCGTTTCACTTCCCTCTGATGCCGCGCATCTTCATGGCGGTTCGCCGCGAGTCGCGTTTTCCGATCTCGGAGATCCTCGCGCAGACCCCGCAGATCCCGGACCTGGCACAGTGGGGCATTTTTCTGCGCAACCACGACGAGTTGACGTTGGAAATGGTCAGCGACGAAGAGCGCGACTACATGTATTCCGAGTACGCCAAGGATCCGCGGATGAAGGCGAACGTCGGAATCCGTCGTCGCCTGGCGCCGCTGCTGGACAACGACCGCAACCAGATCGAGTTGTTCACGGCGTTGCTGCTGTCGCTGCCCGGTTCACCGGTGCTCTACTACGGCGATGAGATCGGCATGGGCGACGTCATCTGGCTGGGTGATCGCGACGGGGTGCGAACCCCGATGCAGTGGACGCCGGACCGCAACGCCGGCTTCTCCACCGCCAACCCCGGCCGGCTGTATCTGCCACCCAGCCAGGATCCGGTCTACGGCTACCAGGCCGTCAACGTCGAGGCCCAGCGAGACACTTCCACATCGCTGCTCAACTTCACCCGCATGATGCTCGCGGTGCGCCGCCGGCACGAGGCGTTTTCCGTGGGGGCGTTCCAGGAACTGGGCGGATCCAACCCGTCGGTTTTGGCTTTCGTGCGTCAAGCACCGGGTGACAACGGTGACACGGTGCTCTGCGTCAACAACCTGTCCCGGTTTCCCCAGCCGATCGAACTGAACCTCCAGCATTGGAACGACTACACGCCGGTCGAACTGACCGGGCAGGTGAATTTCCCGCATATCGGCCACCTGCCCTATCTGCTCACGCTGCCGGGACACGGGTTCTACTGGTTCCAGCTGCGTGAGTCTGAGGAGCATCGATGATTTTGCCAGCCCAACTGGCGGCCAAGCTGCCATGGTCGGAGTGGCTTCCACAGCAACGCTGGTATGCCGGTCGGAGTCGTGAGCTCAGGACTGCCGAGCCGGCGGTGGTCGTCCCGCTGCGTGACAATCTTGACCTGGTTCTGGTCGACGTCGCCTACACCGACGGCTCGTCGGAGCGCTACCAGGTGATCGTGGGCTGGGATTCGGCGCCGATCTCCGAGTTCAGCACCGTGGCCACCATCGGAGCCGCCGACGATCGCACCGGTTTCGACGCGCTGTACGACGCCAGCGCACCGCA